>NZ_JAMYUV010000020.1:0-90636 GCF_040323405.1 Mesorhizobium sp. M0048
GGTTGATTGCCGTGGTGCCGGACGCGTTGATGGTGGCGAGAAGCTCGATCTGCGAGCCGGCCGCAAGGGCATGGCTTACCGAGGCCAGTACTTTGTCGGTGCCGCCGCCCACTGCCTCGTTGACCTTGTCGCCGGCATTATCGACATAGTAGGTGTCGTTGCCGCCATAGCCGGTCATCGTGTCGGCGCCGCCGCGGCCGTTGATGATGTTGGCGCCGGCATTGCCCTGGATGGTCTGGGCGAACTCGTTGCCGGTGAGGTTGATTGCCGTGGTGCCGGACGCGTTGATGGTGGCGAGAAGCTCGATCTGCGAGCCGGCCGCAAGGGCATGGCTTACCGAGGCCAGTACTTTGTCGGTGCCACCGCCCACCGCCTCAATGACGACGTCGAATGCGTTATCGACGCGGTAGGTATCGTTGCCCAGACCGCCGGACATTCTGTCAGCACCACCTCTGCCGTCCAGAACGTCGTCAAAATTGCCGCCCTTCAGGATATCCGCCGCATCCGTCCCGGTCAGGTGCTGCTCCATCACGTTCGGCGCGGCATAGGCGCGGACGTAGTCGACGACCATCTTGTACGTGCCGGAAGCCTGCTCGACCCCGGAGGAATACATGCTTAGCGTGACCAGCATATAGAGCGGCGTGCGGAAAAAGTCGCTCATTGGAAAGCGGCTCAGCTCCTTGCCGTCATAGTACATGGTGATCCAGTCCGTCGTGATCCTCGCGCCGTAGGTGTGAAACGCCCCGTCGAACATCGAATCGGCCAGGCGCGTATAGTCGCTTTCCCAAGCGTGGCTTTCCTTATTGCTCAAGTGCACCGCCCGGTGATGACCATCGGGATCGCCCCCATACGCTTCAACGATGTCGACTTCCGGACGCGTTACAGAAGTATCCTGCGGCAGCATCCAGAAGGCCGGCCAGGCTCCCGCCCCGCCGTGAAAGGCGGCGCGCATCTCGAAGTACCCGTACTCTTGCGCGAAACCCTCGCCGGCGCTGTTAACCGTTTGCATCGTTCCCGACTGCCAGGCGCCGTCCACCTGCTTCATGGTTATCGTCAGAAGCCCGTCAGAGACGGAGAACGGGTTGGTTTCTCCGACCGGCGGCATGTACTTTGCGGCCCCAGCGGGGGCGTGAACAGGCGCGAACCACTTGCCGATGCCGTTGTTCGGCACGACATCAAGCGTGTTGAACTCGTCAGAAAAGGAAAGCTTGAACCCCGAGAGGTTCAGTTTCGATCCCTTGTACTGTCCGGTCCAATCGCCAGGAAGATCCGTCGCAGCCATTGATGGGCACCTCGTTCTCTCAACATTCTTGTGGTTACCCCACCAAGGCCTAATCGTGTAGTGGACACCCATTCGCAATGCGGCCAGTACGGTTATCCCCAACATTTCACGAGAAATTTGGGAGATGTCGCAAATCGGTTGACGTAGCCGGCACACGATACTGCGTATCCTCCGATACCGTAACGCCGGGCTCGAACGCGCCGCAACCAGCCGCTCCTTCACCGCCCGCGACCAGCGCCGCCGGCGCTGCACCGAGGTGATCACTTCCACGCGCGGAATCGTCATAGGATTATTCCCCGGACTTGCAATGTTCGTCCTAAGGCGACAAGGCGGCCTTCACCGTAGGCTTGTAGGCCGGCGGAGGCGGCCTTCAGTCGGGGTTTCAAGAGGCTCACGGGCGTCTCGCCAGCGGGGTGGCGCGACGGTCGGCGCAGATAGGATGGCCGAACGTCCGTTTTCTCAATCCGATTCGGACCTGCAATCTCGCCTCCGGAATGACCATTAGGGGTCAGTGAACGACCCGCTCGCGGGATGGCGCGGGCTTCGAGGCTTGCGCTTTATCGGCAGCATCGGTGAGGCTTTAATCGATCAGGGGTGACGGACGGCCATCGGCCTCCGAGCATGAAGTGTCAACCTTCAGCTTGAGAGGAGCATCCGATGACCGTCCCTACGCATCCATCCGGCAGCCCGCTTCGCGAGCGCATGATCGAAGACATGTCCATGCGCGGCTTCACCGAGGATACGCGCCGTGACTATATCCATTGCGTGAAGGCGTTTGCAGCCTTCATCGGGCGCTCGCCTGATACCGCGACGCTGAGGACCTGCGCCGTTTCCAACTGCACCAGACCGAGAGCGGCATGCGGCCGCCGGGGATCAACAGCGCGGTCTCGGCGCTGCGCTTCTTCTTCACCGTGACGCTCGACCGGCCCGATCTCGCGCGCCGTCTCACCGTCATCCGCCAGCCGCGCAAGCTGCCGCTGGTGCTGAGCGTCGAGGAGGTGGCGCGGCTGCTCGAAGCCGCACCAGGTCCGAAGTACAAGGCCGCCCTCGGCACGGCCTACGGGGCGGGGTTGCGGGTGTCGGAGATCGTGGCGCTCAAGGTGAGTGACATCGACTCGACGCGCATGCTGATCCGTGTCGAGCAGGGCAAGGGGCGCAAGGATCGTCACGCCATGCTGTCGCCGCAACTGCTCCATCTGTTGCGCGCCTGGTGGCGAGTGGGCAAGCGCCGCGGCGTGATGCTGCCGAGCTATTCCCGAGCCGCAACCCAAGGCCTGACCGAGCGCGCCATCGCGCGCACGCTCGGGGTGAGCAATGGGGTCGTGCATGGTTACCTGCGGCGTGCCCGTCTTGCCGGGCTGAGCTGGCCGCTGCCCGAGGGGATGGATGACGAAGGGCTTGAGCTGCTGCTCTTCCCGGCGCCGAAGGCGGCTTCGCAAAGCCCTCGGCGGCCGGTGCCCGATTGGAGCTATGTGGAGAAGGAGTTGCGCTGCCAACCCTGATGGCTTTGGCTATACGTGGTTTTGCACGACCTTCGAGGCCTGGAAAGGGCACGCGCGCCTGACGATGCGCCAGACGCATCTGGGCGGCGAGAAGGTGTTTGTCGATTTCGCTGGCGACACTATCGACATCTTCGACCCCGTCACCGGCGAAGCGCATTCCATGAAGCTGTTCGTCGCGGCGATGGGCGCCTCGAACTACACCTACGCCGAGGCGTGCCCGAGCGAGAGCCTGTCCGACTGGATCGGCGTGCACACGAACCTTTTTGCCTTTCTGGGCGGCGTGCCGAAGTTCGTGATCTGCGACAAATCTCAAGGCTGCCGTCACCAACCCCGATCGCTACGACCCCGGCCTCAACCGAACCTATGCCGAGATGGCAAGCCATTACGGCACCGCAGTGCTCGCGGCGAGGCCGAGACGCCCGAAGGATAAGGCAATTGTTTCATAATGAGTCCTGTTCGGTTGACGGCACGGTAATTGAGGTACGGCGGGCGGGAACGGCGTTTCGGCCCGGGCGGCCTTTGACGATCTCGAGGTCATGAGGAATGTCCCACAGACCACGGTTGAGATTGTCGCTGTAGACTTTGGTGATGAGGCCCTGGCGCCCCCATTGATGCACGGTGGTCTCGGCGATAGCGAAGCGCTCGGCCACTTCCTGGGTGGTGAGCATACCACAATCCCGCAGGCGCTGGCGGCGGCTGGACAGGTTATAGGCTCCGCGGATGAAGCCGATCTTCTTGAGATTGAACGGCTTGCCTTCCCAGGTCCGCAGACCGCGTTCATTGAAGATATCGGCGATCTCGCGATCGCAATGACGGTCGAGCAAGCGGTCGACCTCGGCGACGAGCTCGGGCTTGAGCTTGCGGATCTGGGCGATCGGCAAAGGCCGGTCGAGCGTCAAGGTGCGGGTCGCCCCGCCGGAGAGTCGCACGTTTGCGGTAATCGTCTCGGCCTTGACCAAGGTGACGTCGGCGACCAGCAGACGGAAGATGCGCTTGCGCTCGCGCATGTCGACTCGAGGATCGCTCCAGATCCGGGGGAACTGCTCGGCAAGATCGCGGACGCGTTGCTGCGTCTCGGCATCGAGGGCGGCGGCTTCCTCGGGCGCGCGTCGTTCATAGTCCTCGAGGACGTCGGTGTGGAGCCGCAGCTTCTCGTTCCACTCGGCCTCGAGGGTGTCGGCAACGAGGCGATTGTCGGGATCGACCTTCATGTAGCGGCGCCGGGCGAGCTCGGCGTCATGACGCGTTCGCTCGATATGTTGTCGGCGCAAAGTGTCCGGCTCGGCGGCGCGTGCCTCAAGCTCGCGCTGCACCGCCAAGGTGACCTCAAGCGTCATCGGCGTCATCAGCTCGACAAGCAATGCACCCACTGCCGGGTCGACGACTTTGCCGGGCACGGACTGGCAGACCTTGCCGCCTCGGCGGGTGGCGGTCTCCTGGCAGATATAGGTCGGGACAGGCTGACCATGCTCTTGGCTGTAATGGACGCCCATGCGCCCGCCACACAGGCCGCAGAGAACTCTGCCCTGGAGCAAGGCAGATCCTTCGCGAACCGGTCCGGCGTGGCGCTGCATTCGGTAGGCTTGCGCATTGTCGGCGAGACGCTGCTGCTTGGCCTTGAAGCGCTCCCAGTCAATATAGCCCGGATGCATGTCGGGGATCACGAACCGCCACTCGGCCATACCAACCTTGATCTGCGAGACGCCGCCGCCCGGCCGCGGCCGACCACGCGTTCGACCGTAGACGAAGGCGCCGGCATATCTCGGATTATGCAAGACCTGGAGGATGCGGGCATGCCGCGGCGGCGCCCACATCAGCTCGCCTTTGTGCGGTCCCTTGCGCCAATCGCCGCGGGAACAAAATACCTTCGTCGAGGAAAAACTTGACGGTTCTGGTTGCGCTGCCCAGGCGCTCGAAGGTCGTGAACACCATGCAGAGCGCGGCCTGCACCTCGGCGTCCGGGTCGAGCGCGATGATGCCGTCGGACAAGTAGACCAGGCCGACGGGCGGCCCTATCTTCAGATCGCCGCGGCTTGCCTTGTTGAGTTGGCCGCCGCGCATGCGCGCCTTGAGGAAGTGCAACTCTGCCTCAGACATCGTTCCTTTTAAGCCCAACAGCAGCCTGTCGTTGAAGCTGGCCGGATCGTAGATGCCGTCCTCGTCGAGGATGAGGGTGCTGGTCAGGGCGCACAGCTCAAGCAGCCGGTGCCAGTCGGCGGAGTTGCGGGCCAGGCGCGAGACCTCCAGCCCCATGACGACGCCGGCCTTGGCGAGGGCTACTTCGCTGACCAGTTCCTGGAAGCCGTCGCGGGCAACGGCGCTGGATCCCGATTTGCCCAGGTCGCAGTCGATAACGTGGATGCGTTCGGCCGGCCAACCGGCGGCAATGGCGCGGTCACGCAGCCCATACTGTCGCTGCGTGCTCTCGCCGTTCTCGGCGACCTGTCGAAGCGTAGACTGACGGATGTAGAGGTAAGCGTCGCGCCGCAGGTGATCGGCGGTGACTTTGAGGTCAGGCATGTGCTGGCTCCGCGGTTAGCGTGACAACAAGGCTGGCAAGGATGAGGGTGAGCTCGCTGGTGGCGATCGCGCCTGCCGACGGGGGGCGATGTACCGGGCAAGGCGGCGTAAAGTTGGGTGCTGTCGATGCGGCCTTGATCCAGGCGACCATGCCCTGACGGCGCAGCGTGAGCAGCCCTGATCCAGTAATCAGCTGGGCGCTGAGCACCGCGGTGCGCAGTTGTTCGTATGTGCCGACGAGGCTGGTCGCGCGGACGGTTAGGGCAGATCGAGTCGTTTTTTTTTGGGCGCCATGGCCCGCTCCAGACTTCGCCGGTGCACCCTGACGCCAAAGCGTGTGGCGATCGCGTCGATACATTGCGGCACGGTGAGGTCGGGCCGCGTCGCCCTGAGTTGGTCGATGTAGGTGAGGACCTCGGCAGAGATCTTGTGGCCGCCCTTTGGCCCCCGCTGCTGGGGCACCAGCCCGGCGAGGCCGTGCTCGGCCAGGGCGCTCTGCGCTTTGTAGAAGGTCGGCCGCGACACCCCGAAGGCGCTGGCGACGTCGCTGATCGGCACGCGATCGGCGTGATGGCGGCGCACCATCTCGTAGCGGACCTGCACAAGATCCTTGGCATCGAAGAAGGGATTGCCGGCGAACAGCGTGTCGCGCACGGCCTCGGGGTGGGGGTTGAGCGCGCCGTCGCGGGCCAAGGCCTCGGCCTTTGGGTCGCGTCGTCTTAGCTTTGGATTCGCCATGCCCATCGTCCAAACTGATTCGTAAATATAAATACGCCTTACTTGATGAGACGTCAAACAAGGAAGATCCGCGATGCCCGGGATAAGTCCTGCAATTGCGGGCATAGCTCCGGTGCGCAAGCAAGCGGTGCGGCGTAATTTGCCTTACACAAGCGGCGTATTTAACCTTACGCATCCTCCGCCTCCGCCGGCGCAGAGATCCGATCCAGAAGCGTCAGCAGATCCAATAGGTCGGATGTCCGGAAGGCCGCGCGCCCGGCGGCGACGCGCCGGAATGCGTCAGGCTGCTCCATGTCCGTCATTGCGGCGGCAATCGTGGGTAAGGTCCCGTCCGCCGCCCGGTAAATCACCCGGTCCTCGCCCCAATGCGGGCTGCGGCTGATCATCTCGAAGCTCTGGCCTTTAAGCGGGTGGAATGGGTGAGTAATGCGGACCGTGAGGCCGGTCGTCCCCACACGGGCTGCAGTTGACGGCTTTATCCAAGGCAAAGGTCGAGGTTGCCGTGCAAATTGCCCAGCGCTGGGTCCTGGCGCGGCTACGCAATCAGCGCTTCTTTTGTCTGGCGGAGCTGAACGCCGCCATCCGCCTGCTCGTCGCCGAACTCAACGCCCGCCAGATGCGCGGCTTCGGCTCCAGCCCGCCGAACTCTTCGCCGAGATCGACAGGCCGAAGCTGGGAGAACTGCCGGACCAGCCATACGTCTTTGCGCGCTGGAAGCGTTGCCGCGTCGCGCCCGACTATCACGTCGAGGTTGACGGGCATTGGTATTCCACGCCCTACCGCCTGATCCGCGAGCTCGTCGATGTGCGGGTCGCCGACAAGACCGTCGAAGTCTTCCACAAGGGGCAGCGGATCGCCAGCCACGCCCGTGCGCCCAACCGGCGCGGCCATACGACCGTTGCCGATCACATGCCGAGCGCGCATCGCCGCTACGGCAAGTGGACGCCGGGGGAACTGATCGCGGCCGGCGAGAGGATCGGGCTTTCCACCGCCGCCTTCTTCCAGACTGTCATCGCTGACCGGCCGCATCCCGAACAGGGCTTTCGCACCTGTCTCGGCATTCTTTCTCTGACCAAGAGCTACGGCAACGCGCGCGTCGACGCAGCCTGCCAACGCGGCATCCTCATCCAGGCACGCTCCGTCGCCTCGATCCGTTCGATCCTTAAGAACGGCCTTGATCGCGCTTTCCTCGACGAGACGCCCGACCATCAACCCCTACGCCACGGCAACATCCGCGGTCAGGGCTATTTCCACTGAACCATGGAGATCTCAATGCTCACCCATCCCACCCATGAACGGCTGATCGCACTCGGCTTGACCGGAATGGCCAAGCCTTCGAGGAGCAGCGACGATCACCGGATCTCGAGGCCCTGTCGTTCGAGGAGCGCATCGGACTTCTTGTCGATCGCGAAGCCGCCGAGCGCGACACCAAACGGCTCACGACGCGGCTCAAATTCGCCGCGCTGCGCCAGAGCGCCTGCCGGAAGATGTCGATTTGCGCACGCCGAGCGGCATCGACCGCGCCGTCTTCGCCAGGCTCGTCGGCGGCGACTGGATCGACCGCCATGAAAACCTGCTGGTCACAGGCGCAACCGGCCTGGGCAAGAGTTGGCTTGCCTGCGCGCTCGGCCACAAGGCTTGCCGCGACAATCGATCGGTGCTCTATCATCGCGTCCCGCGCCTGTTCGAGGCGCTCGCCCTGGCGCGCGGCGACGGGCGCTATGGACGGCTGCTCAAGACGCTGGGCGCGTTCAACTCGTCATCCTCGACGACTGGGGCCTGTCGGTTCTCAGTGCCGCCGAGCGCCGCGACCTGCTGGAGATCCCTCGACGATCGCCATGGCCGTGCATCCACAATCGTCACCAGCCAAATCCCCGTGCAGCACTGGCACGACGTCATCGGCGATCCCACCCTCGGCGACGCGATTCTGGATCGCCTCGTCCACAACGCTCACCGCCTTCAACTCACCGGAGAAAGCATGCGAAAACACAACGCCCGCGCCCACGCTCTTGACGCAGCCGCAAACACCTGAATCAATGAACAGGTCGGTCGAAGCGGCTGCTCATGATCGCGTGAAATACCTGCTCACGATCAAATGAAATGAGCGCTCACCATCGCGTGAAATGGCCGCTCACAATCAGCGAAATGCGCAAACAGGGGATGGCACCGCCGAAGATGGTACGCCAGCGACACCGAATAAGGCTCGCGTCACAGGAAGGCAGTCAGCATGGCAGAGAGCATCCTACCGCAGCACAAGTCACCGCGTCCGACCGAGACGAGACCGGCGACCTTCAGCCTGTCTATGGGCCAGCCGAGCAAAAGACCGAAGACCGGGCAATAAGGACTGCCAAAGCTCTGGCGACGAAACACGCGGGTGTCATTGCGTGGTCGCGTGATGCTCACCCAGCGCTGGGCGAATACGGCGAGCCGACGACACTCTTTGTTGGTGGCGACGTGCCGGACATAGAGTGACGGTCGGCCGGTCAGGAGACTTGGTCATGAGGAAAGGAACAACCCCTCCTCCTCGGCAGCGGCCAGGAATGCCTTCCGTGCCTCCTCAGGTTCCATCTCGTCGGCAATGCAGGCGATGCTTCGTGTAGTGCCGCTTTGATCGAGACGGTGTCGCGACGGTCCGCCCTGTTTAGGAGTGTGGAGATTGCTTGCATAAGAACCGGACTGACCCTTTGCGCGACGCTCATCCAACCCTCCCCAGGGACACGCCGAAGGGGACTCTACTCCCTCCCTGACCGACATCAATGCCATGTACGAATCGTACATTGGTACGGTGCTGGGCCGCAACAGTCGGGAATTTTGGATAGAATTTCTGTGGCGGGGATCGGATAACTGGCTCGCGCGAAGACCTCCCATGCCCCTCTCGACCCTATAGAGCGCGCCTCGATCCGCATTTCGTCCCACAACCTGGTTCGGTCGTCCGACGTACACCGGAGGGGAGAACCAATGGGTTGCCACGAGGCTATTCGCGAAGGTCGAACGCGACGAACAGGCCAAAGGCTGGGGCAGCATCGACAATAAGCTTCACCAGCTCACAGTCACTTACCACCAGATGTGGCCCGTCTCGGCGCACCGCTGCGATAGTCTCTTTGACGGAGATGATTTGGCCGCGACGGGATTGTAAGATCAGCTCTTCAACAAGCTCATGGGCAGTCATTTTGCTGGGTCGACAGTTCGTCCGAACGTTCATCCGAGGCCTCCACCTCAGCGATAACCCAAGGGAACATTGATGATCCTGTGTCGGGAAAAATCAAGGGGAAGGTTTGTAGGAAATTTTCTAAGAGGGGATCAGAGAAACCAGCACGGAGCGAGCCTCTGTTTAACGCTTAGCTAGCCCGCTAGGTACCTTCTTCGGTCGGCCCCTGTTTGGCCCGATCAATAGCCGCGAGTAATGACGCTAGGGTCGGCGGCAGTTCTGGTTCGACTTCTAGCCTTAACAGCTTGCGTATGTGACGACGATTGTCTTCCGAATGGATCAATTTCCGAACTGCTTTGGAGACAGACGCATGACCTTCATTGTTTCTCTTTGTCATGTTCGGGGCGTCCCTTCCCAGTCAGCCGCAACTCGCGTAGGCGCGGATGAGGGAACGATGTAGGCCCTCGCGGGTTTAGAGCTCGCAGCGGTCGATTCTTCGTGGATGTGCAGCCACTGTGGGGGGGCCATCGCCTCTCCCTCACCGGGCTCCTTTCGCGAGGCGGTGTTGGTCAGAGACACATAGAACCTCATACCGCAATCCAATTTAGCTAGTTGTCCTTGGGGGGAGTAACGTCCCTTCCTCTTTTGCAGCAGCCAGGAATGCCTTGCGGGCCTCCTCAGGTTCCATCTCGTCGAAAATTACTGCGATGCAAACGCGCACCGCGAGGTCCCAGCAAGTGCCACGCTTGGTCCACTTCATCAGCTCCTCGCCGGCTGCCTCGGCGTTGTTGACGTTGCGGATGATCCCGAGACGCTCGGTCTTGACGGGGACCGGAGGGTTGAACCAGTGGGGGGCCATGAAGGGACCTCAGGGCGGCTAGCGGGTTTCGTCTTTACTAACCGGCTCAGCGATGAGGACGGTTAACCGTTTGTTAGGCATGTCTGAGTCCGTGACGGGCTGTTTCCAAACGTTTATCGACGGTTGTCCGAGCGGTCGGTACGAAGCCGGTATACGCTTGCCGCGGCATGCCGAATCGACGGCTAACAGTGCTTGGGCCGAAGTCGGGCGCGGTTTTCCCTGACCCCAGTCGCGCCGCCATGCGCGGTATCTCTTTTCGCACATGGCGGACAGTTGGGTCAGCCGTAAACCTGCTTCGGAACGGCCTTGCTCATATCCAAAGCTGGTAGCGGGAATGGTTCGACTTGTCCTCCGGTGTTGTCCAGATACTGCATCAAGGCCGTCACGAGATGGTAGAAAATGCTCGCGGGGACCTCAGTCGCCAGTGACCTTCCGCGCTCGTCAATCCTGTCGACCCACAAGCCAAGCGGTGCGGGATCGATATGCCATTTGAAGAGGCGGGCGACACGAGCTTCGATCTCTGGTTTCAGATCGGGCCCGCCAATTCCGTCCAGGGCGATGGACGCCTTGATGGCTTCGCATTGCGGCCAGCTGCGGGAGAGCCGGTCAAAGGGCATTCCCTGCCGCGACACGGCTGCATAAGCCAGCCCCGTGGCCCGGTTCAATCCGCTGGCGATCGCCGACGAATAGAGCTTCCTTGCGTACGCTGCCAAGTCTCTCTGCCCGCTCGCCCGCGCGAAATCGACGAGGAGCGAGGCCCATTCGAAATGGTGCCCTGGTTCGGTCCACTGTCCCTCGTCTCCCGGCAACGGTAGCCACTCGACATCGAAATGTTCCCCAAGCGTCCAGCTCTCCTGGTCGAAGAAATGGCACCGAAAGAGATCGACGATGCGTGCCGCCCGACGGAGATATGCACGGTCGCCGGTGACCCCATGCCAAGCAAGGAAGGATTCCAGCATGTGCATATGCGGGTTCGAGAACCGCACCCCGTCCCGGCCGGAGGGTCCGAGAAAGCCGTTGAGGCTATCGTCCTCGAGATGGGTGTCGATGAAATGGAACGTCTCTTGTGCCAGCCGTAGGGCGTCCTGATGGCCGCATCGATGAGCATGGGCAAGCGCCAGGAGAACGCAGGAATGATCGTAGGCGTCCTCCGCCGGGTCAGCCACGCTACCGTCGGAATTAAGGGTGCGCACCCAGCCACCGCGATCGGTGCGGCCGTGTCTCGCGATGAAGTCGATGCCGTGGTCGATGAGCTTGTCGGCCGGACCGACCCAGCCGCGTTCTTTGGCCACCGCGAACGCGTAAATCTGGCGAGCCATCGTGCGCATGCGCTTGCGTTTCCCCAGCGGCCTTGCATCGAAACCGAGAGCCTCGTGGAAGCCGCCATACACATCGTCGACACCTGCAGTGGACCACAGCGGCAGGGTTTCGTTGAAGAGCCAGTGCTCGACGCGCTTGCGCCATGACCCGCTGATGATGACCCGGTCTTCCGACGCCGTGAACTTCGTCTCGAGTCGTCCGCTCTTCTCGAGTTGTTCGACGACTTTCTTGACATTCTGGCTGTGGCTGACAGGAGCGACGAAAACCGCGTCCGGTGTTGTCACCACCGCCACATTTTTCATTCCGATGACTGTCAGCAGTCTGCCCTGGCTCCGGAGATAGGAGTTGCCGCAATCCAGGGCGACAACGTCGCCGATTACGACATTGCCGTCGCGGTCCGTCGGGCTGGCTTCCAGCAGCGATTGCCACGATCCAAGGTCGTTCCAGCGGAAGGAAGCCGTGACCATCGCAATACCGCGTGCATGCTCCATGACTGCGTAGTCGATCGACGTCGATGGGACAGCCGAATAGAAGCCCTGGGGCAGGTAGATGCCCGAGACGTCGGTCCGTGCAGTTTTATAGGCCCGTTCCGCGGTGTCCCAGATGTCCGGCCGGAAGTCGAGAAATGCCTTCCGCATCGTGTCGGCACGAAACAGGAAGATGCCGGCGTTCCAGTAGAATCTTCCCGAAGACACATATTTGCGGGCCGTCTCGGCATTGGGCTTTTCGACAAAGTGCAAAACGGAAACGGCGGCCCCGCCGTCACTATTTGCCGTAACCTCGATGTAGCCGTACCCGGTTTCGGGATGCGTCGGCCTGATGCCGAAAATGACAATGCTTCCTGAATCGGCGGCGGGTATGCCCGCCTCGACGGTTTCCCAGAATTGCGTTTCGGTCGATATCTGATGGTCGGAGGGGACCACGAGCACAAGCGCGTCACCGCCATATCCGGAGATCGTGTGCAAAGTGGCTATGGCCACCGCCGCGGCGGTATTGCGGCCGACGGGTTCGAAAATCGGTCTGCCGCCATTTAGGCCAAGCGGACCGATGTCCGAGATAACACGGTCGGCATGCCGCTCGGAAGCTATCAGGTAGATCGGCGTCTCGCCGTCCCTCCGCGCCTTGAGGCGCCGGACAGTCTTCGCAAGCATGGAGCCGTCGCCCGAAAGGTTGTGGAATTGCTTGGGATTATCTTCGCGCGAGAGCGGCCACAGCCGTGAGCCGACGCCCCCGCTCATGACAAAACTTACGATCCGCTCCGGCATGGTCCAGTCCCTCTCAGAATGTCTGGTTGTAGGCTCCGACCTCTGGATTGCGGCGCCGCTCGGCATCGAGAGCCCCGAACATCTCGCGACGTCGCGCCGGAGACCAGCACCATCTTGCTCCGCCCTGGCGCGGAACAGCCCTAGCACGCTGCCGGGCGCAGGCCCCCTCATGAATTCGAGTAGTCCTAACACGCTGGTTCGCGCCCCCTCATCCAATGGGAGCATCCATGCCGATGGCCGAAATGATGACGCGTCCAGGCGTGGTAGTGTATTCCTGAAGCTGCACTCTGCTCGGGCGCCGACGACAAGGATGCGTTGCAAGATGCCGCGGCCCGCGGGTTCCTTGTCCGCGAGAATGTCGGCGAAAGGTGTTTCTGACGCTTGGCTCGCCTTCTCGAAGGCATTCAAGGAAATCCAACGGCATCCGCGGAACTCCGCCCCCCGTGCGAAGAAGGATGACGGACTGTGCGCCGTTCGCACTGGAGGCGATCGAAAACGGCGAGACCCCGAACGTATGTGCGCGAAGATCGATACCTCACGCGGAATGTAGCGATCAACCGCGGACGGCGGGTCTCGTTGGAACCGCAATATCATTTGTCGACAGATCGAGAACGAGGCCTGCCGCGCATTCTCCCCTCCCATAGGGCGTAGGCTATACGCCCATTGGCGGCGTTTACCTTTCCTGGCGCAGGGGTAGCCTTTTGCGGCACTCTGGGAACGCCGGGCCTTCGCTTTCATGAAAACATCGGCCGAATGCCATGGACCGCTTGCGTCGAGACGGCGTGCGCGCAGGATTTTTCCGCACGCGTGCTGGAGAACGTGATTGGATCGCATATCCCCCCACCAATGGGCCTCGACAACTGACTTGCAGCCTTCCGCTAGTCAGGAGTTTATCAGCCTCGCCGATATAGCCGGATTTCTGAGGCGCTATTTCGGAACGATCATTGCCTGTGTGGCCGCAGCTGTCTTGGTGGCCTGGTTTCACAATTTGACCACCGACCCAGCTTTCACTGCCAGCACACAAATCCTGATCGAGCCGAAACTGCCGCAACACCTGCAGGAGGGGGGCGAAGTCAATCTGTCATTGGACACTGCCCAAGTGGAAAGCCAGATCGCAGTCATGCAGTCGGAAAAGATTGCGGTCATGGTCCTCGATCGGTTGAAACTCGTTGACGATCCCAAGTTCAACCGTCCACAGGTTCCGATTTTGGTGGAGAGAATCAGGAAAATAAAAGCGATCCTGGTTGAAGCTTTCGAGCTCCAGAAAAGCGCTTGGCTCACCTCGCTTTGGGAGTTTTCTGGCTTGGACGTGCCTGAGACGCCTGTGATGCTGACCGATTACCAGAAGTCCCGGCGCACCATGTTGATTTTCCGCCAAGGCCTCGACATCCGCAGAGTCGGCGTTTCCTACGCCATCAACATATCCTTCACCTCACTTGATCCCGAAGGCGCAGCCAGGATTGCGAACGCCACTGCCGATGCTTTCGTGCGTGAGCAGATCGAAACAAAGGCCGAGGCAGCAAGGGAAGGCGGCGCATGGCTGGAGAAGCGCCTTCGCCAATTGCGCACCCAGATGAACAGGGCCATGGCGAAAGCGCAGGAGTTCCGTTCACGGCACGATTACAGCGTCGGCGAAGAAGGCGAACCGGAGGACGGGGCAAACACCGTCCCGACGCTTGAGGAGCTTGAGGTAACTGCCGAAACCTACCAGAAGATGTATGAAAGCTTCCTGCAGGCATACACCAACTCGGTGAGCCAGCAGTCATACCCGGTTGCAGACGCAAGGGTGATTACAGCTGCGACGGCGCCGCTCCAGCCGAGCGCTCCAAGGCCGAAGCTGATGCTGGCTTTCGCGGCGGTTTCCGGGTTCATTCTCGGTATCGGCGTTTCGTTAGCAAGGCATACGCTCGACTGGACCGTAAGGTCGCCCCGACGCATCCGGGAGAATCTAGGTGTGGAATGCGTCGGAGAACTACCGGCCATCAGCAGGAGGAGGGCATCAGGCCACGTCGACGAAGTGGCAAGATATCCGCACTCCCGATACAGCCAGAGCCTCAGGAAAGCGAGGACCGAAATCAGCCTTGCGGAAACCAACCACCCGATCAAATTCCTTGGGTTAACCGCTGTATCCAATGACAGTTCGAAGAGTTCCGTTGCCTGCAATCTTGCCACCCTTTACGCGATGTCCGGCCTGAAGACATTGGTGATCGACGCCGACGTCTGGCGGCCGGCTATGACCAAGCGGCTACTCGGCCCATCGGGCGCCCTGGACAAACCGTTCCAAGATCCTGTCCGGCTCAACATCGTCTGCGCTCCGGGGCGGTCGTTCGACCTGCTTCCAAGTTCGGTCGTCCAGGCCAAGAACCTGCTGGCACCACGTAATATGGAGGCGTTTCTCTCGGACCTTGCCGCCTGCGACATTACCCCCTACGACATTGTCATCTTCGACTTGCCGACACTTGCCTCGGGAGCCGACATGCTGATGGTCGGATCCGTCCTGGACGGCGTGGTCATCCTCGCCGAGTGGGGTAAGGTACACGTCGAAACGTTGCGGGGACTAGTCAGAACGCTGCAGGCCAGCAGGACGCCCGTCCTTGGCGTGCTTCTGACGAAGGCGCGCGCCAAGCACCGCAAAGCATGAACGGATGGCGAGGTATTCTCCTTCGAAAGTCGCAAAAAGCGTGTGGGGGATCATTCCTTGGGATTAGCGTGGGATTAGGGGGATAGTTCAGGACCGCCACGCTACCTCCTTTGCCTTTCTTGCCGACGAGCTCCGACCTTGGAAAAGTGTGGAGAACAATTCGAAACAGCGACCCTCCCATGACAACGAATGCCGTCGAGAAGCCGTCGCATCAGGGAACCCCGATCTGGGTTCAGTCACCTCGACTGTCGGCGACCGACAGCAGAACGATAGCACTGCCCGTTATTCCCGCGCCCGACCAGGACAGTGCCGGGACAGTGTTGACAGACCTGTCGCCCGCCACCAGTACACGAGCGACGGAGCCTCCCTTGGGAGGTCTCCTGAAGCGGATCATGGATCTGGTCGTAGCGATCATGGCACTTGTGATCGCGGCGCCAGTGATGATCGTCGTCGCCCTGCTGATCAGGGTGACGGCGGGAGGCCCAGCAGTGTTTTCGCACAGCCGAGTTGGCTTCGGCGGGAAACCGTTCAATTGTTACAAGTTCCGCTCGATGGTTGCCAATTCGGAAGAAGTTCTAAAAGCATATCTCAAAGCCAATCCGGGAGTCGTCTTGGAATGGGAGGAAACCCACAAGATCCGGGACGATCCTCGCGTCACATTCCTTGGGTGGATGCTTCGCAAGTCAAGCCTGGACGAACTCCCCCAGCTCTTCAACATCATCCGCGGCGACATGAGCTGTGTGGGTCCAAGGCCCATCGTGAATGACGAACTCAAACGGTACGGCGACCACCTGGGGGAATACCTTCGGACGCGGCCGGGACTCACTGGCCTGTGGCAGGTGAGCGGAAGAAGCAGCATGGACTACGCCAACCGCGTGGCGCTGGACAGCCAGTACGTGCGGAACTGGTCGGTCTGGGTCGACGTCGTGATCCTGTTCAGGACCGTGTTCGCGGTCATTCGCATCGACAGAGCTTGCTGAAGTCCGCAAGGATCACCGTTCGTTCCGCCTCCGGTGCACGGAAAGGAACAGACCTACGATATAAGCGCAGGCCAATGCGAATGCCAGGATCAGGAATTTGGCGACGGTCACGTAGCCCGGCAGCCCTAGGGAATTCCAGACAAAACTCCCGATCAGTAGCAGGCCGGTGGCCGCGATAAGGGCGGGAGCCTTGAACCGCACTCCCAACATAACGCCGACCGCCGATACGGCCACTACACTTATGAGCACCGATGTCTCCACTGGTATCCGCGGACCAATTGGCTCTTTGCGCCAGGGAAGGTTCAGTCAGGGTGGTGATTTCTGTCACGTTTGGCGGCTCCCTGATAGGGTGCCTCAAAGTACATGGCAACTGCCCCGGTTCACGCCAACGCGTCAATTCTGTGGGTGACCGGTCAACGAGCGAACGAGGCGAAGGCCGCGCTGGACCATACAACTTGATCAGTTGGCGTCCAGAACGGGTATCGGCTCCGCCTGAGAGCTGCCGCCTGCAGGCAGCGCAGCCAAGCCTGACTGCGGCAGTGGGATCTCGATCTTCACGGTATCGCCGGGCTCGACCGGCGTCGTTTCCTCAACCGTGAGTTCTTCCGTGCCGCTGTCGGACGTCCTCACGATCTTGAAGATCGGCTTGGCCCTTTCGGAGCGTTCCCTGAGGGCGAGCAGAGCAGGGGCCGTGACCTCGGTTTCGTGCAGCAACTGTACTGCGGTGTCGACTTTACTGCCGACTTCATTGAGCTGTAGCTGCGTCTCCCTCAACGTCTCGGCGACCTCGCTGGTATGGCGATTGCTGAGGTCGAGGATCTCGATGTCAGTCTTGCTTATCTCCTGCCTGACCCGCAAGAGCGAGGTCTCGGCAGCCAACCTGTCGCTTTGCATCTGGGCGACCATTCCCGCCAGAGAGAATTCCCGCGGAGCAACCGCAAGCCCTTTCTCGACAAGGGTCGAAACGCCCGCAAGCTCCTTCTGGACGAGTTCGACCCGTTTGTCGTGGAAGGTCAGCTGCTTCTCGAGCGAGACCAGTTCGTTTTCCAGGAACTCCCTGAGTTCGTGAAGTGCACGGAGTTGCGTCGTCAGCGCGTCTTTGCGAACAGCGAAGATCTTGCGCTCCTGCTCCATCGTCAACCCGACCGTTCCATTCGAAGCCCTGTTCTTCAGTTCTGCAGGGAAAGAGATGTCGTTGCTGCCAGCCAGTTCGGATTCCAGTCGCGCCTTGCGGGCAAGCAAGCTGACGTTGGTCAGCGCCAGCAATCCCACGTCACCTTGGCCCGCGATCACTTCACGCTCGAGTCTCAAGACGTCTTCCTCGCGTGTCCGCAGGCCGCCCGCGATCCCCACCGCCTGCAGCACCGTCAGTCCGGGCCTATAGGGAAACTCGCCGGGCTGCGCGACGTGGCCGACTATGTAGAACGGTCTGTACTGGACGATTTCGACGGCGACATCCGGCTGGCGGCCGAGGCCCATATGCTGCGTCAGGCGGTCGCTGATCGCGCGGGCGAGGTCGCCGGGGGCGGTGCCTTGCGCGCGTATCTGGCCCGCAAATGGAAGGAAGAGCGTGCCGTCGGCGCCGACAACGAAATCGTCGTTGAGAGCCGTCCATTCGAAGATCACATCGCGTGATGCGCGCCACTCGTAAATTTTGAGCCTGACCTTATCCTGCGGTCCCAGGAGATACTCGGCAGCCACCGTCGGCAAGGGGCAGGCCGCGGCCACGTGTGAAGCCGCCACCACCCTGACCAGCCATTTTCGCATTGTCTTCCTCACATCAGATTTTCAGGATGTATTCGGGTTCGATCCGTCCTGTAGCCACGTGCAGGATCGCAAGCATGTTGCCCCTGAGCCTGCCCCTCCGATCGACAAACGGCTCGGGCCACAGGCTCTTTGCGAGGTTGGCCGCTATGTTCCTGAACATCAGGGGAAGCGCGAAAGAGGCCGGAACAGTGCCCTTCTTGATCAGGTAGATCGCATTCGCAACCTGGGAGTATCCGAACCGCTCTCCGCTGACACGCCCTGTCTTGATGCCGAGATGGACGCCCCTGATTGAAGTCACGCAGACCACTCGGCCTTTGGATCTCATCTGGCTGGTGAAGTCGATGTCTTCCTGCCAACCATAGAGGACGAGCCGTTCGTCGAAGCGCAAACCGCCCACCAAGGAGGAACGGAGGGACATGTTACATCCGTATGCACCGACATGATCTACCACCGATGGTCCGTCTTGTTTTTTACCCTCGGCCTCCCGCAGGGCGGCTTCGGCGTCTTCCCAGGTGAGCCCCGCGTTGTTGGCCCCGTCCCTGACGACCGCGCCCGTCACCACCGCCCAGCCGCTATTTTCAACGAAAGCCTTCTCGACCTGCTCCAGGTATTCGGCGGACGGAACGAAATCGTCGTCGAAGAATGTGATGATATCGAAGCGCTCCAGGGAGGGTACAAGAGCCGTGTTCCGCTGGGCAGACGATCCTATCGGCCCGAAAACGAGCGACAAAAGGAAAGGACAGCTTTCCGGCAGCTCGACATGCGCGGCGTCGGGCGCCGACACTATGACCTCGTCGGGAAGTCTCGTCTGGCCACCCAAATATCTGAGCAGGCGCGCGACCTGTCCGCTGCGGCCAAGAGTCGGGATGATTACGGCGAGTCTCATGCTGGATCCCGTTTCGGTTCCCGCGGACCGTAAGCCGACGAGAGGACCGAGACAGCCTGCATAAAAGGGGACGGCAGGAGCTTGGCCTACCTCGGGACACAGGCTTTGTGAGTACTGCGGGTGAATGCCCCACAGCCATATGTACTAGGCAGGCATGCACCCGGATCAACCTGTAACCGATCGGACAACTTGCCGGAGCCATAACACGGAATGGAAACTGCTGGCCTGCTGAGGCTAGGCGAACCATGCTCCACGAACGCTCTTCCGATTTGGCCATCGCGGCCAAGGTCAACGTGCCCATCGAGGAGTTGCCCGCCGCGCCGGGGCCCGGCGTCGACAGGTACGCGAAGATCGCGGTCGTTCATGACTGGTGCCCGAATTTCCGGGGAGGTGAACGGGTTCTGGCGCAAATTTGCAAGCAGTTTCCTAATGCCGAAGTCTTCACGCTTTTCGATTTCTTGCCAGCCGATGTAAAGGAGAAATATTTCCGCGACGTAGAATTCCATACGTCCGCAGCCAACCGCATACCAATGGTGCACAAATTCTATAGATCTCTCTTCTTCTTTTGCCCCTTCCTGATCGAACAGTTCGATGTGACAGGTTACGACGCGGTGATCTCGTCGTCAGCCGCATTTTCGCGCGGCGTGATCACCAGGCCGGACCAACCGCACCTTTGTTATGTGCACAGCCCCGTCCGCTACGCCTGGGACGAACAGTTTTCTTATCTTCAGCAAGCGCGGCTTGGTTTCGGTCCCAAGGGAATGCTCTATCGGTACATGCTCCATCGGCTGAGGACATGGGACACGAGAACCGCGCACGGCCCGGATATGATGCTCGCGAATTCGAACTACGTCCGCTCCCGAATCCAGCACATTTATGGGCGCCAGGCACGCGTCGTTTTCCCGCCGGTCTCTCTGGGAGAACTGCCCTGCGTGGAGGACAAGGACGACTACTACGTTTCGGCGTCCTTCCTCGCCCCTTACAAGCGCACCGACCTCGTCATCCGGGCCTTCAACGAAATGCCGTCGCGGCGGCTAATCATCGTTGGCGAAGGGCAGCAATCATCCAGTCTGCGAGCGCTTGCCGGCTCGAACGTCACCTTCTCGGGTTATCTGCCTCGGAAAGACTATGTGGACACCTTGGCGCGGGCAAAGGCCATGGTCTTTGCGGGCTGCGAGGATTTCGGCATAGCGCTGGCCGAGGCGCAGGCCTGCGGAACGCCACTGATTGCCTTCGGCCGCGGTGGGGCGGCAGACATCGTGCAGCGCCTTGGATCATCCCTCGAACCGACAGGAGTGCTGTTCAAGGCTCAAACTGTCGATCACCTCAAGGAGGCAGTCGAATGGTTCGAAGAGAACAGCTATGCGATCACGCCCCGCGCCTGCGCCAGGAATGCAGGACGCTTCTCCGAAGAGAACTTCGACCGCGCGATCCTGGAATCGCTCGGAGCTGTCCAGGCACTTCACGAGATCACGTAAGTTCGCGCGCTCTGACGACCTTCGTTTCCGTATCGATACCGTCGGCGGCAGCCATTACCCCGAGATAGCGTAAGGCCGTAGCCCTCCAACTGTATGCCGAGGCTCTCGCCCTGCCCTTGCCTATCAACTGGAGTCGCAAGGCCTGAGAACCGTGAAGCTGCACGAAGCTTTCGAACCATGCTTCCGGGTCGTCGGGAGGTGCAAACAGGGCTGCGCTCCCGCAGACTTCCGGCAGGCTGGCGCGGTCGGAAACCACCACAGGGCAGCCGACCGCCATCGCCTCGAGGACCGGGAGGCCGAAGCCCTCTGAAAGGGAGGGGAAAGCTAGACACAGTGAGTCCCTAAGGAGGGCCGCCAACTCGCCATCGGAAATGCGCCCTAGCCAGTGAATGTTTCGGGCTTCGGCCCGGGCTGATGGTGATCTAAAAACACGGGAATCCGACATCCCGACAATCGCGATCCTGAGTCCGGCCTCGCCAAGATGGTCAGCCATGTTCAGGATGAGCTCCACATTCTTGTGGGGTGCGGCACTGCCGATCATAACGATGGTTTCCCGCGAGGCCGCCAGGCGTGTCTCTGCCGAGTGTTCAGGCTTCCACCGCAAAGCATGCTCGTGGCCGTTTGGCGCCACGAAAGCCTGTTGCTCCCGGATGATGCGGCGGCGGACCAGTTCGCCCAACGAGTAATCGGAAACCGTCGAAATACCCCACGCCGTCTTGCCGAGGCATGGCAACAGATTCCTGTACACTATTCTAAAGGCGATGGAATAGCTCTGCGGAGCGTTCCAGACGTTTGCGTCATGAATGCAGACGATGTGCTTGTGGGAAAGCAGCGGTCCGGTGTTACAGAGGCTGAGCAGTCCGCTGCCGTCTAGCGATGACGGGAGCTGCACCTGCTCCCAGACATGCCCCCTCCTGCTGCCGATCTCGCGGCGTTCGATGGAAACGAGGGGGATGTCGCCCGACCCCGGTGGACAATGTAGTCCGACTTCGAGACCGCGCGCGAGAGGCTCCTGTTCCGCGATCAAAGCGTCGAGCGAACGGACGACCTCGCGCGCATAGCGCTGGACGCCTGTCGTCGGTTGGGAAAGAAAACGCCCATTTATCGTCCAACGCCGTGCCATGCGTTCCCCTTTTTAACCCTCAGTGTGCAGCCGCGAAGACGGGCGGTCATCACGGCCATTGGGTCATCGGGGCTGACCGGGAATCATCCAGATAGGCGAGGGGGATAGTGTGCCTACCTCAAACGTCTGAGGACCCTTGCACCCCCGAGAATGCTAGTCTGGCTCGCGACGCCGAAAGGGCGGGGGAGCGACATGGGCAATCTCGAAACCGATACGACAAAGTGGCCACCAAGACGGCCCAAACAGGTGAACAGAAACAGCGCCGACACAGTGCTGGCGAGATCGCTTGCCGAACATTCCGAATATCTGGTCGCGCATCCCGGCAGGACGTGGGCGGACAGCGAAACTGCGAGGCGGCGTTGGACGATAAACGGCGACTTCACCACGCTCAGGCCGACCGGAATAGCTCGCTACGCCAGCGAGGTGACCATGGCTCTCGACGCCCTCATTTCGGAAGGGCACCCGCTTGGTCGCGATCTGGAGATCGATCTCGTGGTGCCGCGTCCGCTTTCCGAACCTTTCCGCCTCAACGCCATCTCCACCCGAGTCGTTCCCGAATTCAACTTGCCGCGACTTCCCCAATTGTGGGTGCAGGCGCAGTTGCCCTGGCACGTGCCCGGAGGATTGCTAAGCTTTTGCAACCTCGCTCCCATCGTGCTGAAGCGCCAGATCGCGTGCATCCATGATATGCACACTAGGCTCATGCCGTCGAGCTACGGGCGGGGTTTCAGGTGGGCGCACCGACTGATCTTGCCGGCACTTGGCAGGCGAGCCGCCCGCATTACGACGGTCTCGCAACTCTCGCGCAGCCATCTTGTCAAATTCGGGATCGCGCCAGCGGAAAACATCGTCGTCACTTACAACGGCAGCGACCATGCCAAGAGATGGAATGCAGCAAGATCGTCACTGACCGTGGACCGCGGCAGGCCGTACGTCCTCTGTCTTGGAAGGCGGGACCAAGAATACAAGAACATGGGGCTTCTCGCCAAGCTGGCCCCGCTCCTCGATGGGATGGGTCTCGATCTCTGGATGCCCGGCGATGTCAATGAGAACACGGTCCTGCGGTACGTCCCGGAAATGCCCGGGAACATCGTCCTCCTTGGCCGCATAGGGGACGACGACTTTAAGAAGGCGCTCGAAGGCGCCCTGTGCTTCCTGTTCCCGTCACGGATCGAGGGTTTCGGGCTACCCGCCGTCGAAGCGATGGCGTCGGGCTGCCCGGTCGTGGCCTCGACCTCGCCGTGTCTTCCCGAAATCTGTGAGGATTCGGCTCTCTATGCCGATCCCGACGACGTCCATTTGTGGGCCGAAACCGTCCGCCTGCTGATGCTCGACCCAGCGTTGCGGGAGCGGTTCATCACCAAGGGATACGCCAGGGCGAGCAGTTATTCCTGGCGATGGATTGCGTGGAAATACCTCGAACTCATGATACAGGTCGACGCTGATTTTGGGGAGTTCCGCAATTGACCGGCTGGCAATCTGCGGCAAGCAGAGCCAGGAAGCCGAAAACAGTGAAGGGCTAGCGGGAGAGCCAATTGGCAAGCCTCGACGTCGTTATACCGTGCTACAACTACGAGCATTTTCTGTCCGAGTGTGTCGGCAGCGTGCTGTCCCAGGATGTCGAACGCCTCAGGGAGATCATCATCGACAACGCTTCGACGGACGATAGCATCGGGGTGGCAAGGTCTTGCGGCACAGGACCCGAGGGTTGAAGTCGTTTGCCACGAGAAAAACCTTGGGCGCAACGTCTCCTTCAACGAACCCATCGACAGGGCCGAGGCCGACTACTTCATGAACCTTTGCGCCGACGACATTCTCGCAGCAGACACGCTCGGCCACGGAGCGAAGGCGCTCAAACGCGCAACAGCGGCCCTTCCGGAAAAAGTCGGAATTAAAGGGATCCGGCAGATAAGAGTCGCAGGATTTTTGCCTTCCTCGTGATCTTGCGCCATGGGTAGATCCAGTTGAGCCTGTTTTTTGTCCGCCGCCTATGCGAAATTCCCGCGCGCATCTGAGCCTCAGGCGGCTTCGGCGTTTTCACATCGCAGTCTACGAGCAGCAGCTCTGCCATCCGGTGGAATCTGTTAAAATACTCGTCCCAAGGCCATCCCGGCCTATCCCAAGGGTTTGGCCCGCCGGTGAAGTGCCAAATTGCCGGCGCGAACCCGTTCCTACGCGGGTCGAGGACCATCATGTGCTCGCTCTGGTAGTTGTATGTGAGCGGCAGCATATCAACGCGGCCGTAGGCGGCGTGATTCAGCGCGCTCTGATCTGACGAGCGGCAGCCTTCAGGGTGCTCGAATAGGAATTCCAGCGCCTCCGGAACGATGCTGTTCCAAGCCTCGCGCGACGTGTAGATCACACCCGAATTGAAGTAGCTGTCTGCATCGCAGTCCAAGCCGTTCAGGTAGGCGAGCTCGTGCTTCTTGCCCCGGCTTTTCTCGTCCATGAACATGCGCATTACATCCGGGGCCGCCATGATCCTTCCGGGGGAAGGCCGCACAGCCAAGAGGCTGTCCAACTCTCCGTCGACCATCGTGTCTCCGTCGATGTAGAAGAATCTGTCTATTTCCTGGTCGAGCAACCCGTCGAACCAGAGCCGAGCCAGTGCGATCGCGGGCAGATATCTGTCGCGGTGGAACCGGGTTGCTTCCTCGAGCTGAGATAGATGAGCCGCCTCTATCCTGATCTTGGTGCCCGCCACCGCATGGTCGAACTGGCTGGCCCATCCGGGATCGGAATTGACCACGAATATATAGACCGGCACATCAGCCGCTGTGTGGTGATCAGCCGAAAGAGCCGCCGAGAAGGTCGGCAGCAAATAGTTCTCGTTACAAATAAGGACTATCGCAGAGCCTTTTGTTTCCGAAGGAGTTGCTGACAGAACATTCTCCTATGCGCAAGCCTCATTCACCCGGGCGGAGCTTGGCTCGCCGGAATACCGGGATGGTCTTCATTATCTCGTCAAAGAGCGGATGTCGGGTAAGAATCAATGCTGTTGCCCATCCGCTCAACGCAAACAATCCCGCCCCGAATGCCTGCCCGAACAAAAGGGCGAAGCCGGAGCCTGACAAAGCGATCACGGACAGCGGAGCAGCCGCGCTCGCCATGGCCACGACAGCGCTTCTCCATAGCGCTGCAGCGATGTCCCTGCGTCTCAGTCCCAGCCTGCGCCGAACGAAGCTCAAGGCAACGTATGCCTGGAAAGGAAGGTCACCAGCATGCACCAGGCGGCCGCCTGCAGTCCGCCGAAGATCACGGCTATGGACAGGAGAATGCCGGAAAGCGGGAAGACGATCAGTGCGCGATAAACAAGTCGCATCCACCGCAACCATCACCGGGTAATTGAGTTCGAAACTGAAGGAGAAGAGGAGCGCGACTGCGACGACTTGCACGAGCGGAGCGACCTCGATCCATTGATGACTGAGCACGACCACGACGGGGTAAGCCAGAACCGAAAGCACGAGGAGAGCGGGCCAGCGGAGTGCGGTGACAAGAGAAAGGGCGGCGAGATACGGGCCCTTCAAATCCCTGCCTTGCCTAACCTCGGCGGAGAAGGCGGGCAGCACGACCGTCATGGCACCTCCGAGGACCAGTTTGTCGGGTATGTGGCCGATCAAGAGGGTTCTGCTGAACAAGGCTGCCGTATGCGGTGACACGAGGCGCCCCAACAGGAGTAGGGGCAGGGCGTCAAAGATGCCGTAAAGTATGGCGACAACGCCGTTGTATCCACCGAACGAGGTCATTCCGCGCCAGTTGACCAGGGACGGCTTGAACATCCAGAAATGGGGTCGCAAGGCGAGGGCGACGCCTGCGGCAAGACCGCTGCCGATCAACCAGCCCCAGGCGAAGCTCATGTAGGTGAAGCCCGCCAACGCCAGCGCGATTGTTGCCGCGGAACCCGTCGTGGTCCCTGTTATGTTGATGGCCGCTACCTTGCCGAAGGATTTCCCGCCGCAGGAGAGCGTTGATCAGGATGAATGAGGCGTCGAGGAAAAGGCAGATCGAGATGACCCGTAAGTAGGAAACAAGATTCGGCTCCCCGTAAAGCGACGCCACGCCAGGGGAACGGCGACAAGAACGGCGGCGATGATTCCCGTAAGGATGAATATCACCATGAAGGCCCCCGATATCCTCGCGGCTCAGTTCGTCGCGCTGGATGAGGAAGTTCGAACTGGAGAACTCCCTAAATGGACATGACAATCGCCAGGATGGCCATGCCGATCACCGAGACCTGATCTCCTCGGGCGTCAATATTCGCGAGACTACGGCTGCAGTGACAAAATTCGTAACGAGCAGGACGTAGCGTTCACCTGTGCTCATAAGGAGTCGCGTTTTACAGAAAGCATGCGTGCCCTTCTTCCCCAACAGGCCGGGCGCGGCCGCCTGGATGCGGCACGGATAGTCCGACACACCGGTTGGAAGGTCATGCCGTCTAAAAGGCTAGGGAAGGCCCCCGTCTAAAGGAGTAGCGGTGCAAAACGCAGCCCCCTATCTGCAGTCGTCGAGTGGACGGCCGATTTCCCCCGGAGGCCGCGATGCCCCCAACACGCGGACCTGCTTTTCCCGATCCGACGACAAGTGCGTAGCCGACGACACCGATCGCGAGATGGCCAGAAAGGGGATTGAGTGAGGAAAGGCAGGGAAGCCGAGTAGCGGACCAACATTATGATTGAGTTTTGCACCAGCCCGCCACCCTCCGGCAACATAGCGGTTGCGTGCTTGAGAGCTGGCCAAGGCAGACGCTGTCGAAAAGCCATGCCTCGGAAAGCATGCTTGCGCTTCTTCACTCCAAGGCGATTTCGGGGAGTTCGACAGTTAAGCGGCTGCCAGTCCGCGGATTGATCTCCAGGAGAGCACGATGAACGAATGGACCGACCCGCACGGACCAGACGCCGCGGGCCTGCCGGCCACCCTATCAGTCGTGTGTTCTTTGCCTGCCCGCTCCGAGTCACATCGCTCCGTCAATCCAACTAAGGCTCGAGAAGGCCCTGCCTCCCTACGCCATCTATGAAGGCGGCTTGTTTTCAGCCACCTGGCCTACCTTGCCGAGCCAGGACAGGAACGGGCCATAGCACGCATCGTAAGAAAAGAGATTGGCGAAGACACGGGCAGTACCTTCGGATTTCTGACGCCGGAGTTCCGTATTGCTCAACAGCGCGATGACCGCCTGCGCGAAGTCTGCAGCGCCGTTAGCGACGATCGCTCCCTCATCGAGTTGATGGGCGTCACCGGCGTCCACCCCTATTGAGGTCGTCACGAGGGGGCGGCCGTAAGACATGGCTTCGGCCACCTTGATCTTGACGCCGGCAGTACCGGATACGAGCGGAGCCACGACAAGCTGGGCGCGTCGATATTCGGGACCAAGGTCCGGGAGCGGCCCCACACGCTCGAGGCCGTCCGCCTCCGGCGTAGCCTCACGCGTGGAGGCAATAGTTCCGACGATCCGAAACCTTGCCGTGGGGCAGAAGATTCGAACCGCTGGCCAGATCTCCGACAGGAACCACGAGAGCGCGGCACGATTCGGGTCTGTGGCATTCCCAACAAAGAGGACGACGGGCTCATTGCTTTCCGGCGGCTTTTCGTGATTGCTGAAGCCCATGCCGAGAGGGATCACGTGTCTTACCCCGAGTCGGTCGCGGGCGTAGGAAGCGTCATCATTGCTGTTGAAACCGACGCACTCCGCCGCGTTCAGCGAGTGGGACAGTCTCTGCTCCTCAGCCAAGATTTTGCCCGCGCCATGGTTTCCTCCAGCCTCCCAGTGCGACGCCCCACTGCGGTGCTGAAGATGGCCAACGAGCGAGAAAATCCTGTGACCGTTGCGAGAGAGAGAGGGAGCGAAATGTACCGCCTCATGGAACAGTATGACTGCGTCCGGTCTCAGTGCATCGATACGTTCCAGCACCCACTGAATTTCTCCCTCGGGACATTCCGTCCCTGGGGGAACCGGTGCGGCTCTCCGTCCGAGGAACGATCCGGCCAGATTTCTGAGGCCAAGCAGTTCTGTGGATAGAAATGTCCTCCGGCCCAACCTGATGCTTTTACGAACCTGCCACGAAAAATATTCTTCTATTTCATATGCACTCCTGCAGATTGGGCTCCTTCGTCCGCGCGCTATGTCGGATACATACCCGTGTACCTCGTGCCCGGACTTCAAAAGATATTGGCCGAAGGCCTGAATATAGGCACCGTCCCCGCCGAAGAAAGCGTCGTACGGATAGCTATGGACGATTGCTATAGCAGCCATGTCCTACCCCTAGGGGCTTCTCTCGGGCAGTAAGAGTTTCGCCGCCCGGCGCCAATCTATCCAAAACGTCAGGCGATCCGAAGGCGTGTTTCCACAGCCAAGACATTCATCCTGCGCGCCAGGCCTCGCCATTGCCAACTGCCTCAAGCGCCGGCCCGCGCCTCGCCTCGGAAGCTCAGCAGCACATCCTGGAACAGCTTGATCTGCCCCAACACGAACAGCAAGACGAATCCGTAGATACTGGTCAGGACCACCCCTCCCGCCACGAGCCGCAGAAGCGAAGGAACCTCGGGGCCGAGATAGCGCTGGACTGCCAGCGCACCCGCCGAGGCCACGATGCCGGACATCCACGGCCTCATGATCGTCCGCAACAGATCCCCGACTGAAACCGGCGTACGATGCAGGCTCCACGCCAGGTGGGGATAGAGCCAGAGCAGCAGCGCCGTCGAGTAGCTCAGAGCCACTCCCTCGGGGCCGAAGGAAATCCCGACGCAGTAGGAAACGATGACGAGAGGGGCGATGGCAAAGGCCAGATACAGGCTGCGCTTCTGCCTGCCGGTCGAGATGAGCAGCCAATATGTGGGGTTGATGATCCCGAACACCAAGATGGTAGGGGTGAGCAGCCGGAAGATAGTCGCCGCCTCCGTCCACTGCGAGCCTAGCACCACGGTGATGATTTCGTGTGCGAACAGGAACGAGAACATTGTGATGGGAACCGTTACCGCGATGACGATCGAGTATCCCTTGAGGTAGAAGTTCCGTAACCGCGCGGGATCATGCTGCATCCGCGATAACGCCGAGAACAGTACCGCACCGACGGCGCTGTTGATGGTCGCCGTGGGAATGCCGATCAACTGGAAGGCCCGGGCATATAATCCAAGTGATCCGGCGCCCCAGAACCGCCCGAGAAGGACTTTCTCGGCATTGTAGCCAATATAGACGACAAGGCCGTTCAGCGTGACAATTCCACCGAAATGCAAGAGCGAGCCGATATTGGCGCCGCGCCGAGGGAGTCCAGGAATCCACCCAGTGGCGATCCAGTAGCCCAGGCTGCTGACCGCCGGTGAGATAAGGGTCGGGGCGATCAGTGCCCAGTACCCATCGCCACGGAACGCCAGCAGCACACCGGCCATGATGCCCAGGCACAGGGCGCCTGTATCGATTCCGCTCAGGGTGACATAACGCAGATTGCGCTCCAGCAGAGCGGCATGCTGCACACCGGCCGCGTTAAGCAGGAAACCTGGAGCGATCGCGATGGTGATCCAGAGCAGGCGCGGCTCATGGTAGAAGGTGGAGATGAGGTAGGCACTTGCGGCGCAGACCAGTGTGAGGAGGATCCCTACCAGTACATTGATCCAGAACAGGGCCGAGACCTGCTCGAACGAAATCTCATGCCTTTGGATTGTCGCGGAGGAAAGCCCGGCGGTGGTGAAGACATCCAAAATGCCTGTGAGTGCCACCACCATCGCGACCAGACCAAAATCGTTAGGGCTGAGCAGGCGTGCCAATGTGGCAATGTAGCCCACCCTGAGCATCAGGTTCGCGCCCTGGCTCACCATCCTGGCAACGCCACTTTGAATGGCTTCGCTCTTAAGGTTACGGCGCTCGCCTTTCGCGGTCGGGGTCTTGTCGGTCATGTATCACTGGCTGCATGTGCGCTTGGCTCCGTTTGAGCGGTCTGCGCGTGCCTTCTCTGATCAGTCATGTCGCCAGAGGCCCTCTCGAGCCATATCTCTCGCCACCAAGGATAGATGGCTCTTGGGCACTGCATCCGGCAATCGCTATACCGCGAGTTGCACCAGACTTTCTCCAAGATAACGGCCGGCCCTCTGAGATTGGTAAGAAGTCCGGTCTTTTCATTAACGAACGTTGTCACGCGTGATCTGACTTTGAAGATATGACCGCAATAGGGAACCATCTCCGCATCGAAAGTAAGACCCTGGCTCTTGTTGTCGGCATCCAAGGTCGCGAGGATTTCTTCATAGGATCTAACCCTGATCAACTCGCCGGGTTGGAGATCAAGCTTGACAGTCGGAACCGGCTGGCCGGTAGGGATTGATCCCCGATATCGCGGGAAAGGAACGCCACCATAGAGGTGCTGCACCTTGTCATAAACCCAGCTGACACCCAAGGACAACCTGGTGAGGCCTAAACGGCGCGTGTAATGATAGCAACTGAATATCGTTGCATAGACGAACCCGGCGAAGAGGCGCCATGCGCCGGCATTTCCCGATGCATAGTCTTCCGCATATTGCCGAACATCCCACCAAGGAAGAGGGGTAGTCGCCTCCAGAAGTTCTGTGGCTTGGCATGAGTATCTCGGACCACCCGACAAAGGCTGATTCTTGGCGCGCGCACCAGCCAGCACATCGCTTTCTGTGCAACCCGTTCCGTCCGCCATCTTAGTCGGAAGCGAGACAGCCCCATTCGAGGACGGCGAGTCCACAGGCTTAAGCCATGCCTCCTTCCAGAAAACCAGGCACGCCGCCTGACAGCCTCCAAACGCGTTGCCGTCGCACCTCAGTTTTTCAAGATGGATGACGCCGGATAACTTACGTCCGCCAGCAAAGTTGATCGTGTCACACGTCTTGTGCGCGCGCTTGTAAACACGAAAGCGGAGGCCACAATATCGAAACATTTGTGGCATAAAAGGGAGCTTCTCAAGCCGACCATTTTTGTCGAGTGTACGAAGGATTTCTTCCTTAGACCGCACCTCGACCCAGTCTCCGACCCTCAGTGACATGCAGCACCCCCGTTCACAGCGCGCTCCGGAACAATGTCATTTGCCTAGTGTCAAAACCATACCATCTCTAGACTCTGACAGCCGGCCCCGAATTAGCGGTAGCTACCCTCCACTTTTGATTGAGTGGACCAGTAGCTATCCTATTGTTACGATGCAAACGTGGGCCCACGCAGAAGTTTCCTGACCACCGAAAGCGGCTCGGTGCGAAGATGTCGGATCGCTAGTGCGGAGCGGTTTCCCGACGCTGTGCAATAATCTTCTGGAGTGTGCTCATGCCCAGCGTCGACGTAGTCATTCCGAACTATCAGTTCGGGCGCTTCCTGCCCGGCTGTATCAAAAGTGTGCTGTCGCAGGATGTAGAGAATTTGCGCGTGCTCGTCATAGACAACGCGTCGACTGATAACAGCCTCGAGGTAGCCCGTGCTTTAGCGGCCGCCGATCCGCGGATCCAAGTTATCGCCCATCCGGTCAATGTCGGGCTTATGGCCTCCATGAACGAAGGCATCGACCAGGCGAGAGCGGATTACTTTATGATACTTTGTTCCGACGATATTCTTGTGCCCGACAGTCTGTCACGTGCCATCTCTATAATGGAGAAACATCCTACACTAACCGTCGCGCAAGGGGGGGCACAAATCCTTAATGTCGAGGGTGCTCTGCCGACCGAGTTGACCGCTGCAGAGCCGCCGGCTTGGACAATTATTTCTGGATCAGAATATATAGAGGATGTCTGCCGCCGCCCCTTGCAACGGCCGGTCGGGTTCATATTGGTACGAACGGTCGCGCAGAAACGTGCAGGCTATTACATCAGGGAATTGCCGTTCACCAATGACCTTGAGATGCTGATGCGGCTGGCCAGTATCGGGGATGTTGCTGAGACAAATACTATTCAGGGAATCCGAAGGGAGCACAGGAGCAATATTTCGAGCGCTTACTGGCAGGACTTCAAGCTTAGACTGGATTCCGTGTATATGGCCATCGAGACCTTCTTATCGTCCTACAGCATGGTCAAAAACCAATCAGGCAAGTTGCTTATGCTCGCGCGAGTGAGTTTGGCCTGTGATGCCTACTGGTCGGCCGTATCACATCTGATCCGGGGTAGGTATCGTGAGGCCTTTGGTCTGTTCAAGTTCGCCTTCAGCCTGTCGCCGCATTTGGCAGTCCTCCCTCCCGTTGCTCATCTTTTCAGGAGAAAGGATGTTCTCTCTCGGATCCGAGTGGTATTCTCCGAGGTATTTGAACGGGCTGATAAGAGAGGTCGTGCCGCCTCGTATGGACCAAGTATTAGTGCAGCGGACCAGAGTGCCAACCGCAAGCATTGCACAAAAACAGAGACTTGAAGTACCCCGCGTGAATCTTGCCAGGCGCAACGCGCTTTTAAAGAGATCCGGCAGACAGAAATCGGAGAATCTTTCACTTCCTCTGCGTCCCGCTCGGATAGTCTGACAAACCGGGTGAAGGTCATGCCGTCCAATAGGCTAGGGAATGAACACCGTCTAAAGGTCATGCCGTCCAAATAGGCTAGAGAATGAACACCGTCTAAAGCGGTAACGAGAGCTTCCACTCAACCGTATGAGCAAATTGCGCCCAGCGTACGCAATCCCCACTATCCCGAATTTCGAAGTGGGGTAGGGAGGCCCGTGTGCCGTGTCGTTTCGTCTTGCAATCGCTGCGGCCTGCCTGCTCGCAACAGCTGCGCCTGCATCCGCCGATTTCCTCTGGGGCATCAATGGCCATCCAATAGTTTCCTATCCGGGCATCCCGGTCGAAAGGCAACTCGATTTCATCAAGGATCTCGGCCTCAAATCGTACCGGGTCAACGTCACGGCAGAGGACCAGGTAGATAGCCTTGCCCACCTTGTCGAAGCGGGAAAGACGAGAGGGATCGAGATCCTGCCCCTCATCACGCCCGGAGTCGACCTGGACAAGGACAACCCGGACGAGCTCTACGGGAATGCCCGGAGACTGGCGGTCACCCTCGGCACCAGGTTCAAGAACGACATTCGGGTTTGGGAACTCGGTAACGAGATGGAGAACTATGCCATCATCAAGCCCTGTGAGAAACGCGACGACGGCTCGCAATATCCATGTGGATGGGGGCCGGCAGGAGGAATGGGAACGCTCGACTACTTCGGCCCGCGCTGGGTGAAGGTGAGCGCCGTCCTCAAAGGCCTGTCCGACGGCATGACAGAGGTCGACCCGGGGATCAGGAAGGCTTTGGGCACCGCCGGATGGGGCCACACCGGCGCGTTCGCGCGGATGAAGCACGACGGGATCGCCTGGGATATCTCGGTCTGGCACATGTACGGCGAAGATCCAGAATGGGCTTTCCGCGAAATTTCTGGTTATGGCAAGCCGATCTGGGTCACCGAATTCAACAATCCTTCCGGAAGTCAGCGCAGCGAGCGGCAGCAGGCCGACGGTATCAAGCAGGCAATGACGCGGCTTCGCGAACTCAAGGAGAAGTACAAGGTCGAGGCCGCACACATCTACGAACTGCTCGATGAGACCTACTGGGCCCCGAGCTTCGAAGCCAATATGGGGTTGGTGAGGCTCGTGGGTCCCTCCGATGGCAAATGGGTGACCGGTGAACCGAAGCCTGCCTACAAGACGGTACGGGACTTCACCCGCGGTCCTTTGCCGCTGACCAAGCCGCATCGGGACTGCGACACCGAGACCATGGCTGCAGACCAGTCCACGCAGGTGCGGCAGGCAAGTTTCGTCTACTGCCTCATCCTTGGCCACAAGGGCGACACGGCCAGCGTGAATCAATGGTCGGCGGCACTTGAAAGCGGAGACACCAAACTCGCCGACATGATCATGGAAATGATGCGCTCGGACGAATACGAAACCAGATATGCCACGATCGGCCTAACGGACCGCGACTATGTCGGTTTTTTGTATTTGCTGCTTCTGAACCATCCCGCGGACGGTTACGGACTGGAAAGCTACACCCGCCAGTTGCGTGCGGGTTCCATGACGCGTGAGGCCGTGGCCTTCGGAATCATCACTTCGGCGGAGTTCAAATCCAGGCACGCCGCCATCCGCGAAACCTCCACGGTGCCGAACCCTGAGTGAGCAGAGCCAATGGGCGCCATACGTGAGCCACGGGAGGTCGCGGCCTTGCCACGACCGCAAGGCGAGGCAGCGGCAACCGCCGGCGGCAGGGAACCGGGCATCGCCATCTTGGGCCTGTTCGGCTGCGGCAACCTTGGCAATGACGGCTCGCCCGAATCCATGCTCTGTTCCTCAAGGAGAAGCGACCCAACGCGCGGATCGCGAGAGGAGAGGGGATCGCCGGCCTTCTCGACTGCATTTTCCTGAAAATCCCCCGCAAGGTGATGGATTTCCTCCGTGCAGTCCGGCACATCCGCAAGGCGAAAGTCATAGTCGTGCCTGGAACGGGAATCCTTGACTATTTCGGCGACCGCCCGTTGGGCATGCCCTTCGACGTCTTCAAATGGTGCCTTGCAGCGCATCTCGCGGAACGCGCATTGCTTTTGTCAGTGTAGGTGCCGGGCCGGTGGGACATCGCGTCAGCCGATGGCTGATAACAAGCGCGGCCCGCATGCCGGACTACCGGAGCTACAGGGACACTGCCTCGAGGGAATTCATGGCAAGCGTCGGCGTCGACACCAGCCGGGAGTCGATGGATCCCGATCTCGCTTTCACGCTGCCCGTTCCGCAATCTGCCAATGCCGACCCTTCACACCCGCTCACGGTCGGTGTCGGCGTAATGAACTACCGCGGCTGGTGCGGTTTCGAGGAGCGCGGGCTGGGCATCTCTGAATCTTATTTGCCAAAGTAGCGATATTCGTCACCTACCTCCTGGCCAGCGGCTACAATGTCCGCCCTCGCACAGGCGACGAAGGTGATACTCCCGCGGTCGAGGCGGTCCTGGCGGCCCTGGGCGAAACTGATACCCAAGGGCTTTCGTGCCCACCCGTCCATTCCCTTCGCGACGTCTTCGGCCAACTCGCCCTGACCGATCTCGTGGTGGCGATCCGCTTCCAGTATTGTGGCCGCCCTGATGGCGGGAAAGCCCCTGATATCACTGGGCTATGCGCTGAAGAACGACCAATTGCCCGGTCAGAGCGGTTCCGTCAGAATCTTGCCAGCGCGTCGAAAGCTTCGATGTCGAAATCTTGATCAGGCAGTGGCTTGTGGCGCATCGGGAAAGAACATGCGCGCAGGGTCCGTAACAGCGTCGAAAAATTCAGGGAGAGCCTCGAAGTCCAGCACGAATTCCTGCTCTCGACCATCCTTTGACGGAAAAGCCGTCGAAAGGACTAGGGGCTCACCGCCCGAAAGAGGTAGCCGACGGTAAGGCTTCGTCCAACGGGGCATCCTGATCGCCCATTGGCGTTCTCCCCCACTCCTCTCAGCCCACGTAGCCTCTGCGTGATCATATCCGCCCGAGAAGAGGTGTGCGATGAAAGTCATAGTAACCGGTCATCAAGGCTATATCGGCTCGGTGATGGTGACGATGCTGCTCCGTGCTGGGCATTCGGTAACAGGCTACGATAGCGACCTGTACCGGCGCTGCACCTTTGCTTGGGGAGGAGAGCAGGCTTCCGTCCCGTCCATCCAAAAGGACGTCAGGGACGTGCAAGCGCGCGACCTCGAAGGATTCGACGCCGTCATTCACCTGGCGGCTCTTTCCAACGACCCGCTGTCCGACTTCGATCCAGACATCACCTACGAGATCAATCACAAGGGTAGCGTCCGCTTCGCGAAGGCGGCCAAGGAGGCGGGCGTGTCGCGCTTCCTCTTCGCGTCATCGTGCAGCAATTACGGACAGGCGGGCGACGGAATGGTCGACGAAACGGGCGAGCTCAAGCCGGTTACGCCCTACGGCTGGTCCAAGGTGCTTTCCGAACGGGATATTTCCGAACTGGCCGACAGCAGCTTCTCTCCGACCTATTTCCGGCCCGCCACGGCCTACGGGCTGTCGCCCCGGCTCCGCTTCGACATTGTGCTGAACAATCTTGTCGCCTGGGCCGTTACCAGAGGGGTGATCCTCCTGAAATCCGACGGGACACCGTGGCGGCCGATCGTCCACATCGAGGACATTTCCAGGGCGTTTATTGCCGGACTGGAAGCACCGCGCGAGATCATTCACAACGAAGCCTTCAATGTGGGTCGGACGGATCACAATTACAGGATCCGCGATATAGCCAAGATCGTCGCCGAGGTCGTGCCGGGCTGCCGACTCGAATTCGCGTCCGATGCTGGACCCGACAAACGATCCTATCGCGTCAGCTTCGACAAAATTGCGCGTACCCTGCCTGCCTTCAAACCGCAATGGGATGCGCGTAAGGGTGCCGAGCAGCTTTACCAAGCTTACCGCAAGTCGAATGTTACTCTCGAGGAATTCGAGGGGCCCCGCTTCCAGCGCATCGGCCATATCCGGTACCTTTTGGCCAACGGACTTTTAGTCGGGCGCATGCGGGTCGCTGAACGTTCGACAACGCTGGATGTCGCAGCCGAGTAATGGGAATGGAACACCTGAACCCCTACGGACTCGGGCCGCCGCCGTCTTCTTTCGGCGTTGGCCAGGAAATCTATGCCTTGGTCGAACGTCTCTTTCCGATCTGCAGGAGCATCACCGGAGATGGGGTGCGACAAACGCTGGATATCCTATCGGGACACGTTGATTTGGAAAGGCACGAAGTGCCCACCGGGACGCAGGTGCTCGACTGGACTGTTCCGAGGGAGTGGAACATCCGCTCGGCGAGCATCACAGGCCCGGACGGGAAAACGGTCGTGGATTTCGCCGACTCCAACTTGCACGTCGTCAACTACAGCGTACCCTTCAAGGGAGTCCTGCCGCTCGACGAACTGCGGCCGCACATCCATACGCTGCCTGAACAGCCAGAGGTGATCCCATACCGCACCTGCTATTACGCCCCGGCATGGGGCTTCTGCGTGGCCTACGAATGTGTCGCCAAGATGCCCGACGGCCTCTATCGGGTGGAGATCGATGCTGAACTCAAGGACGGCAGTCTCACTTACGGCGAATACCTGCACTGCGGGCAGACGGAGCGGGAATTCTTTCTTTCGGCACACATCTGCCACCCGTCACTGGCCAACGACAACTGTTCAGGCCTGGCCCTGCTGGCAACCCTTGCTAGAAGCCTGAAGGCAAGGAAAACAAGATACAGCTACCGCTTCCTGTTCGCTCCGGGTACGATCGGCTCCATTGCATGGCTGTCGCTCAACGAGGACCGGACACATCTGATCGACCACGGTTTGGTGCTGTCATGCGTTGGCGATGCCGCTAGCCCGGCATACAAGCGCAGTCGTCAAGGCGACGCCTTCATCGACCGTGCCATGGCCCATGTGCTCGGGCAGGAAGCAGGGGCAAAGTTGATGGATTTCTCCCCTTACGGCTATGACGAGAGGCAATATTGTTCGCCGGGCTTCAATCTTCCAGTCGGCATGTTTCAGCGAAGCGTCCACGGCACCTTCCCCGAATACCACACGTCGGCCGACAATCTCGACTTCATCGGCCCGGAGCACCTGGAAGACTCCTTCCGGATTCTGACGGATGTGATCGACATCGTCGAAGGGGACTGGACGCCTTCGAACCTTTTTCCCAAGGGCGAACCACAGCTCGGCAGACGCGGCCTCTACGCAGCCCTGGGAGGGCAGAAGTCTTCGGGAGCAACCTCGATGTCCCTGCTTTGGGTGCTCAATCTCGCCGACGGACAGCATTCGCTTCTTTCGATGGCGGAGTGCTCGGGTCTGCCATTCAGGGAATTGGCCGCCGCCGCGAGATTACTGTCAGATCACGGTCTCCTGGCCGAGGGGCCCGCATGAGCGCTGTTGAACCTTTCGCTTCCAGTCTTTCGGTTCATTAGGGGACCGGCTTCTTGACCAGCGGCCACGTCCTGTCCTTCTCCGACATCGCGGTCGGCATCAAAGGCCAGTTTATCGAAATGGCGGGGTCGCTGTAGCGGACGCCTTTCGATGCGTGGGGTGTATAGAACTGCGATATGAGATACGAGACCTCGGCGTCCTTCGTCAGGGTCTGGAGCCCGTGGGCGAACCCGGCAGGGATGTAGACCTGTTTCATGTTTTCGGGCGTCAACTCGAAGCTCAGCCAGCTGTGCCGCGTCGGCGAGTTCAGGCGCAAGTCCACGACGACATCAAAAATCGCGCCGCGGACACAGGAGACAAGCTTTACCTCGGCATACGGATCCTCTTGATAATGCAGCCCCCGGAGGGTTCCCTTTTCGACCGAATGAGCGCGGCTGTGCTGGACAAAGCGCGTCACCAGCCCGCAATCAGCCATTTCTTTTTCGCAGAACAGGCGGGTGAAGGAACCGCGGTCGTCAATCACCGGCGTCGGCTCGATCAGCCAGACACCCTTCAGCTCCGTTTCGGTAAACTGCATGTCAACCTTAGCCCCAGTTGCCGGGTAAGGGCCGGCAGTCCAATTGTTGGCATCGCCCGCTCGGGCTGGAAGAGCTACCTAAGTCTTAGGTGGCTTCTCCGATAGCGGTATGCCGGGCCGGTCGCTTACCCGATCGAGGGTCTTGGCGGCTTCACTGCCCCTACGGTTTGCCTATTAGGATTAAGGCAACCCAACGGATTGGCAAATCGAACCCGCGCGCGCACCGTCCTAAGCTGCCGCTGCCATAAAAGAAGCACCTCCTGCGGAGTGCGGCGGCAAAGGTTCTTGGTCAGGCCAATGCGTCTCCGTCTTTTCAAACCGGCGGGACAGGAGCACGGAATGAACATTCAGGCTGTCGAAATCGTTCGCGACCATAACGGGGCACGCCGGACTGCCAGCTGCAGACTTTGCGGATCGCGCCTGTGCCACACACTAGTTGATCTAGGCATGTCGCCTCCTTGCGAGGGCTTCCTGCGGCCGGACCAGCTCGACCAGATGGAACTCTATTACCCGCTCAAAGTACTGGTCTGCGACAGCTGCTACCTGGTGCAACTCAAGGAGTACATGAGCCCCGAGACCATCTTCAGCGAATATGCCTACTTCTCTTCTTTCTCGACAAGTTGGGTAGCCCACTCGAAAGCCTATTGCGAGGCGATCACGAAGCGGCTTGGGCTTGGAACTCACAGCTTTGCGGTGGAACTGGCAAGCAACGACGGTTACCTGCTGCAGCACTTCCTGCCGCTCGGCGTTCCCGTGCTTGGCGTCGAGCCGGCGGCCAACGTTGCGCGCGCTGCGGTCGAGAAGGGCGTGCCTACCCGAGTCGACTTTTTTGGAGCGCGGCTGGCAAATGAAATGGCGGCCGAAGGGCTTCACGCCGATCTCATCATTGGCAACAACGTCCTGGCGCAGGTGCCGAACCTCAACGACTTCGTCGCGGGAATGAAAATCCTTCTCAAACCAGAGGGCGTAATCACTCTCGAGTTCCCGCACATCGAGCGGCTGATGGCCGAGAACCAGTTCGATACCATCTACCACGAGCATTTTTCATATTTCTCGCTGCTGACGATCGATCTGATGGCGGCCCGCCACCGGTTGCGGCTCATTGATGTCGAGGAACTGCCCACCCATGGCGGCTCGCTGCGTGTTTATCTCGCCAACGAGGGCAGCAGCTGGGCCGTGGATCACAATGTCGGCGAACTCCTCGACCGTGAAAAGAGGCACGGGCTGACTGTAATGACGACCTACACCTCCTTCGGCTACAAGGCGCAGCGCGCGAAGCGAGATCTCCTAGCGTTCCTGATTTCGGCTAAAAACGAAGGCAAGAGGATCTGCGGGTACGGCGCGCCTGGCAAGGGCAACACGCTGCTCAACTACTGCGCTATCGGCACCGACTTCCTCGATTTCACGGTGGACCGCAATCCATATAAGCACGGCCGCTTCACGCCGGGCATGCACATCCCAATCAAGCCCATCGACGCGATCGACCAGGCCAAGCCAGATTACATCCTAATCCTTCCGTGGAACCTGAAGGACGAGATCGTCCAGCAGATGCACCATGTCGCCGCTTGGGGCGCGAAATTCGTGGTGCCAATTCCTTTCGTGACAGTGATCGATTCATCGGAGTTACCAAGATGAAAGTCATCCTTTTCTGCGGAGGCCGCGGGACCCGGATCCGGGACTATTCCGAAAGCATACCGAAGCCGATGATTCCGCTCGGCCAGCAGCCGATCCTGCGCCACGTCATGCAGTGGTACAGCGATTACGGACACGACGAATTCGTCTTGTGCCTGGGCTACAAGGCAACCGTCATTAAGGATTTCTTTCTGAACACCCGGCCACAGACCTTTTCCGATTGCGTGGTCACCCATGGTGGCCAAGACGTGAAGCTGCTTGGCGACATCGTCAAGGACTGGAGCATTACCCTGCTCGACACGGGCATCTGGCGCAACATCGGAGAGCGCCTCTGGGCCGCGCGGGATCACGTCAGGAACGAGAGGATGTTCCTGGCCAACTACTCCGACGGCCTGACCGATGTCGACCTCGACGATATGATCGCGAAGTTCGAGGCCAGCGGCAAGATCGGCTGCTTCCTTGCCGTGCACGCGCCGCTGACATACCACTTGGCCGACATCGCGGAAGACGGCCGCGTGCGCGAGTTCCGCACGACGGAAACGTCGGAGATCTGGATCAATGGCGGCTACTTCGTATTCCGCCCCGAAATCTTCGACTACATACGCGACGGCGAGGAACTCGTTCTCGAACCCTTCGGACGACTCATCGCTGACAACAAGCTGATGGCGTACAAGCACGAAGGGTTCTGGCGTTCGATGGACACGCTGCGCGATTGGCAATCACTTGAAGACATGGTCGAAAAGGGCGACATGCCCTGGAATATGAAGGTCACCGCCGAGAAAAACAGGCGCAATGTGCTGCTGGCCGTATCATGAGGGGGCTTGGCCTCGCACGTCGCGGGGAGGAACTCTCGATCCTCTGCCTTGGTGCCCATTCCGACGACATCGAAATCGGTGCGGGAGGCACGATACTCGGCCTGATCGCGTCGGGCGTCAAACTAGACGTCCGCTGGTGCGTGCTGAGCGCAGGCGGTCGACGGGTCGCGGAAGCCAGGGCTTCGGCCGAAGCGTTCCTCGAAGGATCGAGCTCGTCCACGGTCGACGTTGCGGATTTCGAAGACAGCTACTTCCCTGCCCATAGCCGATCGATCAAGCAGTGGCTGACGGATGTAAGATCACGGGTTGATCCCGACGTGGTGTTAACCCACGCTAGGTTCGACGCCCATCAGGACCACCGGGAGGTTAACCAACTGACCTGGAACGTCTTCCGCGATCATCTAGTGCTCGAGTACGAGATCCCGAAATGGGATGGCGACCTTTGCCAGCCCAATGCCTACGTGCCGCTCACGGCCGACGTGCTGAAGCGCAAGATCGAGCTCCTCTACGAACATTTCGGGACGCAGCGCTCCAAGGACTGGTTCGACCGCGAGACATTCGCCGGGCTTGCGAGGTTGCGCGGAATGGAATGCCGAGCACCAGAGCATTTCGCCGAGGCCTTCACGCTCCGGAAGATCAAAATTCTTTAGCAGTTGGCCCATATTCTCCTGTGAATAAGGGTGGATCAACGAATTGATCGAGTGAAACAGCTTGTATTCACCGCCTGAGTTGAAGAAAAAGAATACATACATTAAATATAACGAATTTTTACTACCATTTTGAATTTGAGGGGTTCACATCAAAATGGGCAAAGCAAAAATAGCTTCTGGATTGTCGTTCAGCGAAGTCCGGATCGGAACGGTCGAGGGCGGAGAAGCCGGAGTTCTGGTGTGGAAACGCGACCAACTGGTGGCGGTCCTTACCCAGATCGACGAGGAAGTCTACTCCACGAAAGGCAAATGGTTTCTCGAGACGGGGTTCGGGCTGCTGAGCGGGCAGCACAAGAATTTCGACACGATCGAGGAGGCCATACGATGGGTTGGCAGACACACCTATCCCGAGCCTGCTTAGACTGCAGATTGAGCGGCCGATTCCGCGGCAGCAATTAACCCGACTTACGCTCAACTGGGCAAACTGACGATCGTGCCGAAGACCCATGACGGAGGCCCTTCGACTTCCGGGACCCAAGGCAGGCAGCATTATGCCTGGGTCACTCTTGAGCCAGAGTTCCTTCCGCGAGGAGATCGTTGACCTTGTAGGCGACTTCCGTGCGGTTGGTCGCCTTCAGCTTCTTCATGATATTTCGGATGTGGACCTTCACGGTGCTTTCGCGCAGATTCAGTTCGTAGGCGATGATCTTGTTCGCCTTGCCGCGCCGAAGCGCCTGGGCAACCTCGGCCTGCCTGAGCGTGAACATGCCTGTCAAAGGCTGCGTGTCGCGACTGCCCGAATCTATCAGGTGCCGCATGGAAAGGACACTGCTCGCTGGCACGAAGATGCCGCCCGCTGCCGCAAGGTTGATAGCCTCGACACAGACGTCGATACCGACTGAGGTCGGAATGTAGCCGCGTGCGCCGCATTCGAGAGCGGTCAGTATCTGTGCAAGCTCTTCGGTGTCGGCCAGGATGACCACAGGAACTGATTTGAACTCGGACGAAATATGACTGATCTCGTCTGCGATGCCATGATCGGTGACCTTCCGGCCGCCAAGGTTGAAGAGTATGGCTGCAAGGGGAAGGGCCGAACCCTTCTTCACGCGCCATTCGCCGATCGAACCCATGGCGACGACCTGCATGCCGAGATCGTGGTCCACGAGAGCCGATGCGAGACACTCGCGGTCTAAGGCTCTTCCGTCCAGGATGAGGAGACATTCCCTGCCTGCTTGCCCGCGGACGCTTTCCGTTCCGTCGGAAGGAACTCCTGACCGATTGGCCGAAGTGTAGTTATGCAGTTCTGCTGTGGAATCCATATCAATACCCACTCTTTCCCGAACAAGCCGCCTTGCGGCGGCCGATATAGTATCCTCATTCCCTAGCATTGAAGGTTTGATACCACGCCTTGTGAAAGGTCGAGGCTCGATTACCCCACTAAACCCTTTTGCAGTTCTCCGCCCTCAGCGAGACCAGCTTGGGAAGTGTAAGGTTTATTATTAAGCAGTCTCTAACATAGGTTGTCTTTTCATAATTTTCAGACAATCCCATGCCGAGCTGGACTGCAATCTGGCTGAAGACGCAGGCATGGACCGCCGCAGGCACTAGCGATCGACGTTCGACTGCCTGCTGGCGATGGCCAAGCGGCCCAACGCTTTAGCTCGAGAACGCTTGGTCTACCCGTACTATGTGGGCACTTGCAGATATTTCGGCAGCGCGCCGGTCCTCGCGACAGACCGTGTTGCCGTCGCGGCTGCCGCCGTCGAGACATACGCTCCCTGCCAGGTATGCGGCGCACGACCAGTTGTCCGCAAACGTCGTGTCTCCCAGCGGAAAATTTACTGATGGCCGATGCGCTGCCGCTCGAACAGAGATACCCGTTACCTGAGATACTCTTTATCGAATCCGGCTGTTTCAACCAGCTTCTTGCGGTTGATCACCTCTACATGGCCTGACTTGAAAGAGACGAGATCGGCCTTGCGAAGTTCCCTTAATGTTCGGTTGACGTGAACGGTGGTCATTCCAAGAATGTCGGCCAGTTCATTTTGGGTAAGGGGACAATCATATCTTCCATGGGCCGACAGCCCAACCATGGAGAGCCTCTCCTCCAACTCGAGCAGGAAATGGGCCGTGCGCCTCATCGCGTTCCGCCGCCCGGTATTCATAAGATGTTCGGCAAGGATGGCGTTCAGGCGGGCCAGGGAGTAGGCGATCTTCTTGCCGAGGCGGCCGTCCGACAAGATCGCCTCTACCAGTTCCTTACTGGAAATTTCATAAACGGCTAGTTCGGTTATGGCCGCCAGTGACGCTAGACGGGGTCCGTCCGCACCACGGAAACCGACAATGTCCCCCCTAAGAGGAGTGTCGATGATCTGCCGTTCTCCGTCCAGTAATCCCTGGTAAAGGATGGCCCAACCCGATTTTACGATGAATATCTCGCTGTTGTCGTCATCCTGGCGGCATATCACCGAATGGGGTTTGTAGATTTTTGCGGTAACACCGAGAAAATCGTCGTTCCCCCACTCGTTCTTTGACAATGTCCCCCCTATGGGATGAGAGCTTATGAACTGCAATAATGTTTGCATGGAGTATCACGAGGTTGCTTCTATTTCCCATCACCTTCCATGTAATCTCCATTATCTCCCGGATAATTTCGACAGAACGACCTCTTACCCTAGGGGCAGGCTGGCCCACTGTCCTCGTCTGTTTGAATGAGGTAAACTGTTGCAAGGGCGGTTAAGCCTCCGAGTATCCACCGTAAGGAGGAGTGCCTGCCGCGTCCTGCAGTTGCGGGATCTTAGGCTACGCCCTTTGGCTCTCTTGCCCGGAATACCCACCTGCCGAAAGATGAGCCGTCGGACAGCGTCCTGCGTGCGCACACCAGGGCCAAACCAAGCGGGAGGGCCGATCAACAATGCAGGTCTCTTTACCGGGCTTGCTGGTGTGCGCGGCTATTTTGGTCGTTGCCTACTATTCCAGGGGAATGCTGATCATAGGCCTGATAGCTTCCCAGGCGTTCGGCGCGACGGCCCTCATGACCCTGACCTTTTTAGGTGGATCATCTCCACTGATCTACACCATGTTTGCGGCCCTGCTCGTCATGGCGGTTACTGCAAGGCGTCGCATCTGGTTCGACCTTGGCAGCGTATTCGGAAGCATCCGCCCTGTTTGGGTTCTCACGAGCCTCATAGCGTACGCAATCATCGGAGCATGGCTGTTTCCAAGATTCTTCGCAGGACAGACCGCCGTCTTCGTACAGTCGAAAACCCGCGGCGCCGTCGTCGAAGCTTCTCTCGCGCCGGTTTCGGGCAACGTTTCCCAGACGGGCTACTTCATTCTTGGCGGGCTCACCGCCATCGCGCTTTGTGCGCTGCTGCTGCACTCCAACAGGATCGATCAGGTCCGCCGCGGCTTCTTTCTGTGGTGCGGTCTGCACACAGGCATGGGGCTGGTCGATTTCATTGGCAAGAACGCTGGGGCGGGAGATTTGCTCTCCCCGATCAGAACCGCGAACTACGCCCTTATAACGGAGGCGGTCGAGGCAGGATTCGTTCGGATCACGGGACCTTTTTCGGAGGCCTCTTCCTTCGCTGGCGTTTCCCTCGCCTGCTTGGCATTCTGCTACACGTACTGGAGAAAGACTAAATCACGCCTTGCCCAGTGGCTGGCAGGCGTCCTGCTCTTCCTGACCATTCTGTCGACATCATCGACCGCCTACGCTGGTCTGATTCTCCTGTGCATTCCGGTCGCCTTCTCGACGTTGCTTTCGGTCCTCAGGGGGAAGGTTCAGCGCGAGGAGATACTGATAACCGCGCTAATGGCCACAGGCGTGGTGGCCATAATAGGCATCAGCCTCTACAATGCCGAGCTCCTAGAACCGTTCGTCAAGCTAATAAACGCCACCATTATCAACAAGGCGGATTCTGCCTCCGGCGAGGAGCGCACCTACTGGAACATCAAGAGCCTGCAATCCTTCCTGGACACCAGTGGCCTTGGCGTCGGTTTCGGCAGTTCGAGGGCATCGAGCTGGCCGATCGCAGTTCTGTCCCAGCTTGGCGTCTTCGGATCGCTCCTGATGACCATCATGCTCGGTGTCGTCGTCCGCGGAATGGGCCGGGTACGCAAATGGGTGGACCCGGAGACCGATGCAGTCGTGACGAGCGTCAGAAACGCTTCCCTCGCCAGCATAGTTGCCGGCTCAGTGTCAGGTGGCGGCGCCGATCCAGGCATTCTCTTCTTCACCGCATTTGCCGTCGTTGCCGCCACGAGGACGCATGCTCGGCGCACCATGGCAGCAAAACGATCAAACTGGCTACTGATCAAGCATAGCGATCAACAAGCTCGCGACGGTGATGGCGAAGCGGTCTTGGCGGAGGCCTCCGGCCGAACTGTGGCGACGATCGGCGCCGGAAAGCGTGCAGGCACAAAACCTTTTGCGATGAGCGGCTTCGCAGCAGGCAGTGGCGGCGTCGTGTGGGACAGTAACCCGGGCGCCCCCAGGGACAAGCGTGCTACCAAAAAAGCAAAGCCGTCCCAGCCCCACCGGAAAGCTGCCTCGCGCACTGCCGAGGCAAGAATGCCGGAGTTCATCGCCCCTCAAATGTGCGAGACCCTGTCCCGACCCCCTGGTGGGCGCGATTGGGTCCACGAGATTAAGCTCGACGGCTATCGAATCCAGCTGCGTGTTCAAGCCGGCGCCGTCACGCTGAAGACGCGCAAAGGCCTGGATTGGACCTATAAGTTTGCGGCAATTGCAAAAGAGGCGTCAAGCCTTCCCGATGTCATCATCGATGGCGAGATCGTGGCGCATGGCGAAAACGGAGCGCCGGATTTTTCCGCCCTACAGGCCGCTTTGTCGCTGAGGAGAACCAATGACCTTGTCTTCTTTGCCTTTGACATGTTGTTCGATGACGCTGGCGAGTTGCGGCAAATGCCGCTCTCCGCCCGGAAGGAGCGCCTGAAACAGATGCTAAGCAATGTTCATCATGGGGAGGGCAGTCAGCTCGTCCGTTATGTGGAACACTTCGCAAATAGCGGTCATGCGGCCCTGCGAGTTGCGGGCATCATCTCGAAGAAGATCGATGCGGTGTACGTGTCGGGCAGAAGCGATGGCTGGGCGAAATCAAAATGTCGGTCTGGCCATGAAGTGATTATCGGGGGGTGGTCATCCACCAACGGCAAGTTTCGGTCGTTGTTGGTTGGCGTCAATCGCGGTGACCATTTCGCCTACATTGGCCGGGTAGGAACGGGCTACAGTAAGACGAAGGTCAAGCAGCTTCTCCCACGTCTAAAGGCTGCCAAGGATAAGACGTCGCCCTTCACCGGCAATGGAGCCCCAAAAGAAGATCCGGCCGTATTTTGGACCAGACCGGAACTTGTAGCAGAAATCGAAATGGCGGGCTGGACACGCGGTGGCAATGTTAGGCAGGCTGCGTTCAAAGGTTTGCGCGACGACAAGTCAGCAAAAGACCTGGGAGCCGAGCGCCCCGCCTACGCCGGAACATCGAGGCGCCGAACCCTTAAAAAAGGCAAGTAGTTAAGCCGGCTGGCCGGCACAGGGCTCATGCATAGGAGACGTGCCTCATGGAAGATACCTGATTTGTTGGTTTGGATATTCACAAACAGCGGATTTCGATTGCGGTGGCGGAGAGTGGACGCTCCGGATCTCATGCGATCCGGGTTCTGATGAACGGCTTTTCCGTGGCTCTGTTTGGGCGCTCCAACTTGAGAGCGTAGTCATTGCCTCTATACTAAGGCCGCTACCAACACTTAGGCCTGCCTCAATCCGACGCCGGGAGTCCCCTGCGAGTTGAGGGAAGCGACTATTCAATTGCGAAGCATCGGGTGGCCGCAGGCGGACCGCGCCGGCAAGGGATGATCCAGGAGCTCTTGCCTTCTGTTGTCAGATCGGCTTCCTATTAGTTTGGCGGGACGTCACCTTTCGGCTCGGACAACTTTACGAGTCGGGCAGACATCGTTTGATGCTGTAAGTCACCGAGTTCGCCACCGCATCCGAGTAGCTGCGAAGCCGGCTGGGCTGACCACCACTTGCCTTTGTCGTGGTTGCAAAGGCAGCCAATTGGGCATTCGTTCCCTAGCGATCGTGCACGAGACGATCTCGCTGGTCAAAGTGGTAGGCGGAAAAAGGTTCCGAAACGCTAATCACTTGCGGTTGCAGTAGTATGGCCTGCTCGTGGAACGCAAAGCCTGCCCCGATTTCGTCCCGCGATGCGGATGCGACAATTAGAGATCAAGCCAAACGTCGCCTTGTGGGCAGCTGCAGCACGCCAGGACGTAGCCTGCCGATTTGTCCTCCAAGGTCAGCCCGCCTAGGTCATCCATGACGACTTCGCCGGACAGCTTGGCGATCCGGCACGTACCGCAAACTCCCTGCTGGCAGGCGGTCGGGACGTAGACGCCACATTGGCGCGCCGCTTCGAGCAAGGTCTCTCCAGGCGCGCAGTGATGCGCAATGCCGGAGCGGGCGAAGCGGACCGAAGACGAAATCTCTGAAGCCAGTACCGAACGCGAATTGTTGCCGCCTCCGAAGCTCTCCTCATGATACTGTGAAGGGGCGAGGCCGATCCCATCCAGGCAGCCGCGTGCCGCCTTCATGTAGGATTCCGGCCCACAGGCAAAGACGGTGCGGCTGTGGAGATCGGGAACCAGATTGAGAAGCATCTGACTGTTAATGCGTCCAGTTGGACCCGTCCAGGCTGGGTCTTCCCGACTGCAAATGCAAGTCACTTGAACATTGGGAAAGCGAGCGGCAAGTGCGTCCAGTTCTAGCCGAAAGATGATGTCGTCCGGCGTTCTCGCACTATGAATGAAGCGGATATCCTGGTCGGCTGCGCGGTCGGTAAGTGCCCGCAGCATAGACATGACGGGCGTTATCCCGCTGCCACCCGAAAGGAAAAGGGACTTTCCGTGCGGCAGATCGTCGAGATTGAACGAGCCGAGCGGCCCTTCGATCTCGATCCCATCGCCCGGCTTCAAATTGTCATGCAGCCAATTCGAAACGAGCCCGCCCGGCGTCCGTTTCACGGTGATCTGAAGGTCGAGCGGTCGCGTCGGCGGTGACGAAACGGAGTAGGAGCGCGTCACTGCGGCACCGTCGATCGTAAGGTGCACCAAAACATACTGGCCAGCGCTGAAGCAGAACATCCGATCTGAAGCGGGTGTGAGAACGAATGTTTTCACATCGTGCGTTTCGTCGATCACGCGCCGGCAGAGCACAAGTTGCGGCGTGCTCTGGGCCCACTGCCGATGACGCTTCGTCGGGACGAAGCCGGAGGGCCCAAAGGCCGCGTGTGCATTCATCATTCAACTCGGGTTTGAAGTCGAGCCAAGATGCCATTTCAAAACCCGCTTAACAGCCGCGCAATCCTACCTTTATGATCGGCAATTTCGATTAAACTTCCAGTGACATGACCGCCACCTGGAGAGCTCGGATGCCTTTGCGAATAATGGGTTCGTGTTTGCGGCGCGCGAGTATCGCGGTATGGACTGGCTGGTGCAGCGTCGGCGCTCCCTCGACGAGGAACGATGGGAGTTCAGCTGTGAACCTGTGCGCATCATCGCTGCGCATGTAGCAGGTGCCGCCCGTTCGCCGCAGCATGATCTCCGCGAGAGTTTCCGATCCCGTCGAAAGCCGGCAGATCGCCAGTTGGGCCAGCAGTTCTGCGTGCGTCTTTTCCAGCACGGCGGTGTAGCCCGGGCGAATGTAGGTTTCAGGGTCGACGTCGGACAGCGTTCTGGCAGCCGTCGAAACCATCACATATTCCTCCACCATCAAATGTTCGTAGGCGATCTCAGGCAGGTAGCGAGGCGCATAAAGGACGGCGATATCCAGATTTCCCATGCTTAGGTCGCTGACCATCTGGTTCGAATAATCCGACTCGACATGGATCGAGGATTTTGGAAGCGCCTGGCACAATGTCTCGACCCATCCGGGCAGGACCGAGCGGGTCATGCCCACCTGTGCGGCGATGCGCAAGGTGCCCTCGAAACGGTTGAACGCTCGTACGTCGTGTCGAGCTTGCGACCAGGTCGACAGCAAGGACCTGGCGTAGACCTCGAACCGCCGCCCTGCGGCTGTCGGCTCAGCACCGGCGCGCCCGCGCTGAAAGAGCTCCGACCCGATCGCACTCTCCAGATTCTTGATGCGGGTGCTGATCGTCGACTGGGTCAATCCCAACCGATCAGCGGTGCGGTTGAAGTTTCGCGACTCGATGATGTCGAGAAAGGTTTCGATGTGATCTAGCTGCACGCGACCTCCGATCGAAAAAGTCGATCATATTGCGCAGGATCATAAGCTTGATCAAACAATACTCAAGGCCGAAGCTGCACTCGGTGAAATCGGCCGGCAGATCGACCAGGCTGAAGCTACGGAGCTGAGCAACGTGTTCATAGTCGACTGCGATTGTCACAATTACTGGTCAAGCGCGACCGTGTTGGAGCCTTACCTTTCCGGCCTATGGAAGGACATGTTCGTTGAAGGCGAGAAGACAGGTCCCGTTGGCGCCTTCCCGCATGGCCATCGTCCCTGGTTTCATCCGCAGGACTTCTCCCGCAAGGACGTCCGTCCGAAGACGGAAGCCGACAACTATCTCATCATGAAGGAGAAGCACCTCGACAAGTACAAGGTCGATGTGGCGATCCTGACTGGCGATGAGCCGATCGAGGCTTCCACTCTCGCCAATCCCTATTATGCCAGCGCCCTCGTCAGCGCCTATAATGACTACCAGATCGACCAATGGCTGCCGAAGGACGACCGCTTCATGGGCTCGATCGTCATCGCGCCACAGGATCCGAAGCTCGCGGCCGCCGAGATACGCCGCCTGGGCAATCATCCGCGCATGGTTCAGGTTCTTGCCTCGCAAGGCTCCGTCAAGCCCTATGGCGATCCGTTTTACCATCCGATCTATGAAGCATGCGCCGAGGTGGGGCTGCCCTTTGCCATACATCTGGGCGGCCATGGCGGCGTGAATTCGACTGCGATTGCTCCTGCGCCGACGACATTCTTCTGGGAGACCCATGCTATCCTGCACATGTCGGCAATTTCGCACGTCGCAAGCATGATTGCGCATGGCGTCTTCGAAAAATGGCCGGACCTCTACTTCGTCATCATCGAATGCGGCGTGGCCTGGGTGCCGTCGGTATTGTGGCGCCTGGACGCAGATTACAAAGCCCTACGCAAAGAGACGCCATGGCTGAAGATGCTGCCTTCCGAATATTGCCGGCGCAACATCCGCTTTTCCACACAGCCGCTGGAGCAGCCCGCAAATATTCAGCATCTCTGGTCCACTCTCGAGGCGATGGACGGTGAAAACACGCTGATGTTTGCCTCTGATTATCCGCATTGGGACTACGACGATGCCAACACGCTACAAATCCCTCCTGCCTGGAAGAACAAGATCATGGGGCTGAACGCGCTGGAGGTCTACAAGCGCATCCCCCGCGCGCAAGCGGCGAATGCCGCCTGAGGAAGCACACGATGCCTGAGAAGACATACATCTGCAGAGTCGACGAGATCGAAACCGGATCTCCCTTCATCGCCAAGATCCGCAGCCTTTCGGTCGGCGTTTTTCGCATCGGAGATTCATTCCACGCGCTGCTGAATGTTTGTCCGCACCGTGGAGCTCCGCTTTGCGAGGGGCCGCAATGCGGAACAACTGCACCGGTCGAAGAGGCGCAATTCATCTATCACCGCGAAAACGAGATCGTGCGCTGCGCCTGGCATGGCTGGGAATTCGACATCAAATCAGGCGCGGCCCTAGTCGATCCGTCCGTTCGCGCGCGCACGTTTCCAGTCACTGTCGAGGCGGGAAGCATCTATGTGACGGCCTGATTGAGGTGCGGATTTGAGCAGTCAGAAGAAAGGGTGATCGCAGCTAACAAGCAGATTTCTACACAGGTGCGTGACGAACAATAACGCGGAAAATCCGCAATGGGAGAGTCAAATGTCAGAATCTGAATATAAGCTTGGTATCGCTCAAAGCCTGATTGGTCGCGGCAAGATTTCCCGTCGCGACTTCATTCATCTTGGGCTGGCCGCTGGGCTGACGCTCACCGCTGCGGACAAGCTCTTCGTCAGCACGGCGCGGGCCGAACCGCTTCAGGGCGGCTTCGCCAAGCTGGGCATGGCACATGGCGCAACGACAGATTCGATCGATCCAGCCGGCTACCTGGATACGTTCACACAGACCGCGTTCTCGGGCTCGATGTCCAACAGCCTCACCGAGGTCGACGCGAAAGGCAACGTCCAACCGGACCTTGCCGAGAGCTTTGAATCGTCGGACGGGGCCAAAACCTGGGTCTTCAAGCTACGCAAGGGCGCAACCTTCCACAATGGCAAGAATGTCACGGCGGACGACGTCGTGGCTTCGCTGCGCTATCATATGGGCGACGAAACCAAGTCGGCGGCGAAGCCACTGCTTGAGCCTGTGGCGAGCATCAAGGCGGATGGCCCGGAGACGGTTGTCTTCACGTTGAAGAGCGGCAACGCCGATTTCCCCTACATCATGAGTGACTACCATCTGGTCATCATGCCGTCCAAGGACGGCAAGGCGGATTGGGGATCGGGCGTTCGCACCGGAGCTTTCGTGCTCGAGAATTTCCAGCCCGGCGTTTCGGCCAAACTCAAGCGCAATCCGAACTATTTCAAGAACGGCAAACCCTACCTCGATGAGGTGGAGTTCATCGCCATCACCGATCTCGCCGCCCGCATGGCCGCGCTATCGACAGGGGAGGTGGACTATATTGGCCGTGCCGACCTCAAGACACTCGGCATGCTGAAACGCAACCCCAAGGTGGAGATCGTCGAGGTCACCGGCTATGGCCACTATACCTTACCGATGAATGTCACGATGGCGCCGTTCGACAATCCGGACGTCCGAATGGCTTTGAAATGGGCGATCAACCGTCAGGAGATCGTCGACAAAATCTTTCTCGGTCACGCCACCGTGGCCAACGACAACCCGATCGCGCCGGCGATCAAATTCGCCACCAATCCGCAGCCGCAGCACAGTTTCGATCCGGAAAAAGCCAAGCATTACCTGAAAAAGGCAGGAATGGAAAAACTGAAGGTGGACCTCTCGGTCGCCGATGCCGCTTTTGCAGGCGCGGTGGATGCGGCTGCGCTCATCCGCGAGACGGCAGCCCAGTGCGGCATCGACGTAAACGTCGTGCGTGAGGCCGAGGACGCCTACTGGGACAATGTCTGGCTCAAGAAACCTTGGTGCGCTTCGTATTGGAGCGGTCGCGCGACAGCCGACTGGATGTTCACGCAAGCCTTTGCCGCAGACTCCAGCTGGAACGAGTCGTTCTGGAAGAATCCCCGCTTCAACGAATTGCTTGTCCAGGCGCGCGCCGAAACGGACGAGGCCAAGCGGGCGGCAATGTATGCCGAGATGCAGCAACTGACCCATGATGATGGCGGCAGCATCGTGCTGGTCTTCAACAATTTCGTCAGCGCCAAATCCAACAAGCTCGCACATGGCGAAGTGGCGCCGAACTGGGAGAATGATGGATTGAAGATGGCCGAACGCTGGTGGATCGCCACTGCGTGAGAGTGCGGGCCGGACCCGCGATGGCTACTGGGCTCCGGCTTGCAGCCGCGGGCCCTGCCTGGTGTGGCAGGGCAGCGACGGCAACGGGAAACGCGTGCAAATGAACCCCGTCGCAAGAACGGTCCTGCAACGCCTTGGCCTCGGCCTGGTCACGCTGTTCATCGTGTCCATCATTATCTTCTCTGCGATTGCAATGCTGCCGGGCGATTTCGCCAAGGCGATGCTCGGGCAATCCGCGACACCCGAAACGGTCGCCGCCTTCCAGCGAGAAATCGGCATCGACCGTCCGCCTGTCGAGCGCTACTTCGTCTGGGTCGGGCAAATGCTCCACGGTGATTTCGGCTCTTCATTCGCCAGTCGCACCGGGTACCGGCGTACCGTCGCCGAGATCATCGCGCCACGCCTCTACAATACGATGTTCCTTGCATCGATGACCGCGCTGATTGCAGTTCCGCTAGCCCTGGGACTGGGCATCCTCGCTGCGCTCTACCGCAATGGCTGGTTCGACCGGCTGGTGAACGCAGTGACGCTGACAACGATTTCGTTCCCGGAGTTTTTCGTCGCCTATATGCTTGCCTATCTCGTCATCTCGCGCGACACGTTCATCGGATCCGAGTTCGCACAATCACTGCCACACTGGCTTGCGGTCTCATTGAACTGGATACTCAATGCAGTTCCCAAGTTCCCGACATTGTCGAATGTGAACGACCAGACGCCGTTCTGGGAGCATGTTTGGAGAGTAGCCTTGCCGGCAATCACGCTTACGCTCGTCATCGTCGCCCATATGATGCGCATGACACGAGCGGCGATCATCAACATGCTGGCAAGCCCCTATATCGACATGGCGCGTCTCAAGGGAATGTCGCCCATGACAATCGTACTCAGGCATGCGTTGCCCAACGCATGGGCTCCGATCGTCACTGTGGTGGCGTTCAATCTGGCTTATCTCGTCGTCGGAGTGGTCGTGGTCGAAGTGGTGTTCGTCTATCCCGGCATTGGTCAGCTGATGGTTGATGCGGTCAAATCCAGGGATGTTCCGGTCGTCCAGGCCTGCGCCCTGATTTTCGCGGCGACCTATATCCTCCTCAATCTAACAGCCGACATCATTTCCATCGCCACCAATCCCAGGCTCCTGCATCCACGATGACCAGCTACGAACCCATCGCTCAGGTTCACAGGCTGAGGCGCTCGCGCGTCACCCGGGCCAAAACGGCGCTGAAGAAGGCACCCTTCAGTGCCTGGTTCGGCATCCTCGTGATCATCGGCTATGTCATCGTTGCGATCTTCGCGCACTGGATCGCCCCATATGGCGAAACGCAGGTCTTCAGCGAAGCCTTCGCGCCGTGGAGCCAGCAGTTCAAATTGGGAACCGACCAGCTCGGCCGCGATATGCTCACACGCTTGATTTATGGTGCGCGCAACACCATCGGTATCGCCGTCGCGACGACACTGTTGTCCTTCGCAGTCGGCGTCTCGCTAGGCCTTCTAGCCGCATTGTACAGAGGATGGCTCGACCAGATACTGTCGCGTGCGGTGGACGTGTTGATGTCGATCCCAAGCCTGATCTTCGCCCTGGTGCTGCTTTCGATCTTCGGCTCGTCGATCACCAGCCTGATAATCATCATTGCGCTGCTCGATTCTACCCGTGTCTTTCGGCTCGCACGCGCTGTCGGGCTTAACGTGGCAGTAATGGAATACGTCGAAGTGGCGCGATTGCGCGGCGAAGGCCCGAAATGGATCATCGCCAAGGAAATCCTTCCCAACGTGATGCCCCCGCTGGTCGCGGAATTCGGCTTGCGATTTTGCTTCGTGTTCCTCACGATCGCGGCACTGTCCTTCCTGGGCGTCGGTATTCAGCCACCGACCGCCGATTGGGGATCGATGGTGCGCGAGAATGCGACCCTGATCACCTACGGCGATGTCACGCCGCTGCTGCCGGCCGGCGCGATTGCCCTCCTCACTGTCTCCGTGAATTTCGTCGTCGACTGGTTCCTCCACGCAACAAGTGGGTTGCGGGATGAAAAATAGCGCCCCCGGATTGCGCGAAAAAGGCAAGGATCTGCTTCAGATCCGCAATTTGCATGTGGAGGGTTTCTCGGATGAGCGGTGGCACCCCATTGTCCGCGGGGTCGATTTGGCGCTGAAGCGGGGGGAGGTTCTTGGCCTGATCGGCGAGTCAGGTGCCGGAAAATCCACCATCGGCCTCGCCGCGATGGGCTACGCCAAGCCGGGCTGCCGGATCACAAAGGGCTCGATCCTGTTCGACGGTATCGATCTTCTGGCAATCAGCGAAACAGGACGTCGCCGCCTCCGAGGCTCGCGCATCGCCTATGTCGCGCAAAGCGCCGCGGCCTCTTTCAATCCAGCCCACCGACTCCTCGATCAGACTGTCGAAACTGTGGTGGCTCATGGGATTGCCAGCCGAGAAAAAGCGAACCGGAGTGCGGTCGATCTCTATCGCCGTCTTCAGCTTCCAGATCCGGAGACCATCGGCTTTCGCTATCCTCATCAGGTTTCCGGCGGACAGTTGCAACGGGCAATGACCGCGATGGCAATGGCTTGCCATCCGGACCTCATCGTCTTCGACGAACCAACGACAGCGCTCGATGTGACGACACAGGTCGAAGTTCTCGCCTCCATTCGCAATATCGTGGAGGAATTCAACACCGCTGCAATCTATGTGACGCATGACCTGGCGGTGGTGGCGCAAATGGCGGACCGCATCATGGTTTTGCGCCATGGACTTACCGTGGAGGAGGCAGAAACGCGCCAGATGCTCGCCTCGCCCAGCCAGGAGTATACCAGAACGCTCTGGGCCGTGCGCAAGCTCGCAAAGCCCGAAGTTCCGGCCGATGACTATCTGCTTACGATAGACAACGTCACGGCGGCCTACGGCCGAGCGGTCAAGGTGCTTCAGGATGTCTCCATCAAAGTTCCACGTGGAAGAACAGTGGCCGTGGTCGGCGAATCCGGTTCCGGGAAATCGACGCTCGCCCGCGTCGTTACCGGCCTGCTGCCACCGCTTTCGGGGTCGATTTCCTTTGCCGGCCAGACCCTTTCCAAGACCCTGAAGACGCGCCCAAAAGAGATCCTGCGCCGCATACAGATGATTTATCAAATGCCCGACAACGCACTTAATCCGCGCCAGACGGTCGAAGAAGTCATAGCTCGGCCGCTTGAGTTCTACCTTGGCCTCCAGGGTGCGCAGAGGGACCGGCGGATCGACGAACTCATGCACATGGTCGAGATGAGCGAAACTTACCTTGACCGTCTGCCGGCCGAACTATCGGGGGGTCAGAAGCAGCGCGTTTGCATCGCTCGGGCCTTGGCCGCCGACCCGGAACTCATTATCTGCGACGAAATCACGTCCGCGCTCGACCAGATTGTGCAAGAGGAAATTCTGAAGCTGTTAATGCGGCTTCAGCGCGACCTCGGCATGAGCTACATTTTCATCACCCATGACATTGCCACCGTGCGAGCCATCGCCGACGAAATTGTGGTCATGCACCAGGGTAAAGTCGTTGAGCAGGGATTAAAGAGCGAAATTCTCACGCCGCCGCATGCACCCTATACCGAACGGCTTTTGTCCTCCGTGCCGGAAATGGATCCGGACTGGCTCACAAGGCTGCTCGCCAGCCGGAGGATGTGATCGTCGGGCAAAGTGTTCTTCCATATCGCCAGGACTTATAGGCTTCGCGGTGGGCGCTGGGCGAAGCAGCGGTCGATCGCACCGTCCATACGAGGATAGCGAGCCTTTGCCGCCGTTCGGCTTCTGAAATGATGATTGAACACGCGCAATTCGGGAGCCAATAGTCCATGCCAACAAGAAGCGATGCTAGTGAAGCGCGCCGGTGGTTTGCCGAAGACCTGCGTGTCTCGTCACCGGTCTTGCACAACCCTGCGGTCATCGAGGCCTTCGCAAAGGTTCCGCGCGAACACTACCTTGGCAACGGACCATGGCGTATCCATTCGAGATTGCAGATCGGGGCGGTCCATACCAGCCCTTCAGCCGCACTTCATGAGATTTACCACGACGTTCTGGTCTCACTTGACGAAAAGCGCGGATTAAACAGCGGTTTGCCGTCGCTTTGGGCCTTGGTTTTCGACCATGTGAACATCGCTCCCGGCCAGACCGTCCTTCAGGTAGGCGCCGGTGTCGGCTATTTCACCGCCATCCTCGCTGAACTGACGGGTTCTGAAGGACGCGTGATTGCCTATGAGATCGACGAAGAACTCGCCCGGCGCGCGCAAAGCAATCTTGCTCATTATGCCCATGTCGAAGTGGTATCCGGTGATGCAACGCAGGCAGTTGATCTGCCGGACCTCGATGTCGTTGTCGCCTTTGCCGGAGTGACGCACGTGCCGGAACGGTGGCTTTCAAATTTGTCCGACGCTGGCCGGATGGCGCTGCCGTTCACGGGCGAAGACCAACGAGGCTTCATGATGCTTCTGGAAAGGGCTGGCGATACCTTTCCCGTACGATCACTTGTGCCATGCGGGTTTTACCCCTGCAGCGGAGCCAGGCGCAGTGACGAAGAAAAGGCCTTGATGGCCGCCCTCAAGGCTGCGCGAGGCAAGGTTACCCGTCTCGCGCAATATCACCGAGGGCGACCAAAAAATGGCAGCGAGAACGCTTGGTTGGTGACCGACACATACTGGATTTCGAAAGCCTAGAGATCGATGTCGAACTTGCGTGTCACCGTAGTAGCGTGCGGCACGGCATTCCACGAACGATCTATACCATCGGGAGCGGTCCGAAACATCATTGCGTCCTGAGTTTCCCCGATCCGCGCGTGCGGATTGCAGGCGCGGTCCTGGCCGGCTGCAGCACAGGCTTTCTCTTGTCCGACGACTGACCAGACCCACGCGGGGTTGAAAGCGGCGGTGCTGTCTTGGTCAGGCCGGACGGCTTTGTCGCGTGGCGGTCATCGCACGGCGTGCCTGATCCCGTACAGGTGCTGATCGAAACACTTGACGGGTTTGGTTTCCGCACGCAGGCACACGAACACCATCGGTGAGCGCGCGGATACCTCCTGCGTTCCGCCGCGCCGATGGGCCACCGTGGCCTTGGCAGACCGAATGTCGCCATTACCGCAAATGGTCAATCAAACCGTTCAGCAGGAGCAGCAACGCCCCAGCGACGACAGCCGCGGCGGCATCGTCCAGCATAATGCCGGCCCCACCCCTTACCTTGTCGTGCATGATACGGATGGGCCAAGGCTTGACGACGTCGAAAAACCGGAAAGCAAGGAAGCCTGCTGCCCACCAGAGTGGGTCGATCGGAAGCATGGAAAGTGTCGCGGCGGCGCCGAAGGTCTCATCGATGACGACGATCTGCGGGTCCTCCGTCCCGGTTCGGGAGATGACATGCGACGACGCCCATACGCCGACGGCGAACAGGGCCGCATAGGCAAGCACAGTCAGCCAAGGCGATGCCGGTATCAGAGCTGCGGCAACAGCCACTCCAACCATTGCGCCGGCCGTGCCCGGCCATATTGGAGATAATCCCGCGCCAAGAGAGGTCGCGAGCAGGTAAGCAAACTTGGGTGAAAATCTATGCATCGAGTTTCGGCCGGCTTCCGACGGATGGCAAGCAGTCATAGTCACATCGTTCGGGCGCGGCCGCCAGACCGCCGGTCGATTTGCGCCGTCGGCTTGGCGAGCGCCTTAATCCGCCGGCCGCATTCGCCGAAAGAAATCGCTGTTGCGGCGAGTTGGGAATGTTGCTGAGCCCGGTCTCGGCCCGCTTTGACCAATTGGAACGGTAGCGACGGTGGAACAAACCCGCAAATTGCTGGTAAAGCTCGGTGAAACGACATCATCAGAGGAGCCGCCATGATCGCCGGTCTCATGAAAAGTCGCATCGACCCGCTATGGGAGCAGGCCGCTTCTCCGCTGATCGGGATCGGCATGACGCCGAACCAGGTTACGGCCAGTGGGCTCGTGCTAGTCGCTTTGTCGTCGGCGGCCTACGTCTATCACCATTCAAGCCTTGCCTTTGGCCTTTGCCTGGCGTTTGCCTTCACCTTCGATGCGCTGGACGGTGCTGTCGCCCGCCGAACAAATATGATCACCAAGGCCGGTGGCTATTTCGACGCTGTCGTCGACCGCTATCAGGAATTGGCCGTCTTTGCGGCTATCGGCTGGGTCGCCGATCTGTGGGCGATCGCAATGGTCGCGTTCGCCGGCGGGATACTCACAAGTTACGCCAAGGCGCGGACGGCGCTGGAAATCCCTGTGGAAAACCATGGTTGGCCGGATTTCTTCGAGCGGATGGAACGTCTGGTTTTCATTTGCGTGCTGCTCGCCGCCGACGGAGTCGCGGCCGCCCTGGGCGCGGCATCGCCGTGGATTCTGGCGGGTGGGTTCGCGCTTTACGCAGTGCTGGCCAACGCCACAGCGCTGCAACGGATCAGTCGCGCATTCACGATGCTGAAACGAGCCGACGGAAAGCAGCCGTGAGACTGCAGCCCACTTGCGCGTAGTCTCACATGAAGGTATATCATGCTTCACATGAGGAGGCAGTGATGATGCTGGCGTTCGGAAATGTCGCCGACGTGCTGGGCTTGCCGCCCAAGGAAACGGCTGCACGGTCGCCATTCGGGCTGATGGCTCGAATTGAAGACGGATTGCCCATCGGCGCGCTCGAACGCGTCTCACAATTGCTGGCACCGGCCGATGCCCAGTTCAAATATCGCCTCGTTCCAAAGGCAACCTATGAACGTCGCAAGAGGGGTGCTCTTCGACTGTCTTCGGAAGAGGGCATGCGGGTGGCACGAGTTGCTCGTGTATGGGACTTGGCCCTCGACGTCTGGAAGGTCGAAGATGAGGCTCGTGACTTTCTATTTCGGCCTCATCCCATGCTGGAAGACCGGCGCCCGATCGAAATGGTCATCCAAAACGAGATCGGCGCCGAGCTGGTGATCGATATCCTTGCAGGCCTGAAGTACGGCACCGCCGCTTGACGGCGCAGATACTCGATCGGACGCTGCTGTGCTTCAGGATCGGCGATCCTGCCGGCACTTATCCGATCTTTGACGCGACGGGCTCGACGATTGCGCCCGGCCGCTGGAACACGCCCGGCAGCCCGGTGATCTACGCCAGCGAGCATTATTCGACTGCCTTGCTGGAAAAGCTAGTGCACGGCAGCGGCAGACTGCCGCCCAACCAGCACTACGTCCAGATCATGGTTCCGCGCGGGCTGAGCTACGAGACCTTTTCTCAGCCGTCGCTGCCGGGTTGGGACGTAATGCCGGCAAAGGTGAGCAAGGAATTCGGTGAGACTTGGTGTATCGAGCGCCGCAGCGCGATCGTAATCGTACCAAGCGTCGTGGCTCGCCTCGACAACAACGTGTTGATCAATCCGGCCCATCCGGAGTTTGCCTTGATCACAGCCAGCCTGCATCAGCCCGTGTATTGGGACAGGCGGCTGTTCGGTTCCTGAGCGGGGCCGGGAGGGGAGGTTCCTGCCTCCTGCGGTCGATTGCTCAAACTCGTCAGCGCCAGCCCAAGCCCGGAGCGACATGGGTCAGGATCGCCTCGATGACGTGGGCATTGTAGTCGACGCCGAGCTGATTGGGGACGGTAAGCAGCAGCGTATCGGCCTCGGCGATGGCTTCGTCGCCCTTTAGCTGCTCGATCAGGACGTCCGGTTCGGCGGCATAGGAGCGGCCGAAGACGGCAAGCCTGTCTGCCTCGATGTAACCGAAATGATCTCCGCTTTGGTTGCCGCCGAAATAGGCCCGGTCGCGATCGTCGACAAGCGCAAAAATGCTCCGGCTCACCGACACCCGCGGCTCGCGCGTGTGTCCGGCCGCCTTCCAGGCCTCACGAAAAGCCCGGATCTGTTCGGCCTGCTGGATGTGAAACGGCTTTCCGCCCTCGTCGAATTTGAGCGTGGAGCTCTGCAGGTTCATCCCCAGTTTCGCCGCCCATTCGGCGGTGGCGTTTGTGGCGGCGCCCCACCAGATGCGCTCGCGCAGGCCCTCCGAGTGCGGCTCGACGCGAAGCAAGCCAGGCGGGTTGGGAAACATCGGCCGCGGGTTGGGCTGCGCAAAGCCTTTGCCCAGCAACACTTCGAGCAGCACTCCGGTGTGTCTGCGGGCCATGTCGGCATCGCTCTCGCCCTCTTGCGGGGCGTAGCCGAAGTAGCGCCATCCCTCGATTACCTGCTCCGGCGAGCCGCGGCTGATGCCCAGTTGCAGACGCCCTCCGGCGATTAGGTCGGCGGCACCGGCGTCCTCCGCCATATAGAGCGGGTTCTCGTAACGCATGTCGATCACCGCCGTGCCGATCTCGATTCGGCTGGTCTTCGCCCCAACCGCTGCCAGCAGCGGGAAGGGCGAGGCGAGCTGGCGCGCGAAGTGATGCACGCGGAAATACGCGCCGTCTGCACCCAGCTCCTCGGCCGCGACGGCCAGCTCGACGGACTGCAAAAGCGCGTCGGCTGCCGTCCGGGTCTGTGATTGCGGCGAGGGCGTCCAGTGCCCGAACGAGAGGAAACCAATCTTCTTCATGAAATAGCCAGCCTAGAGGGAAGACAGTGCAGACTATGCTTCGACGCGGAGCAAAGCACTTCAAAAATGTTGCCCTGACGGCACTCTTGAAAGCCGCTCCGGCCGATTTGGGAGTGAGGGCAGGCGACGAGTTTTGGCAATGCAGAAGCACATGTGCTACCCGAAAATGGACGCGTGGCGAGGTGTGACGCTGGTCGACACCAACGTTCTGCTCAATCTTGTCACCAATGATCCGAACTGGGCGGATTGGTCGATCGCCCAGCTTGAGGCGCAAAGCCTGAATGGACCGCTGTTGATCAACGATGCTGTCTATGCCGAGTTGGCTTTCCGATACGGGGCGCATCGAGGATCTCGACGCGTTTCTTGACAAAGCTGTCTCGAAATCGCTCCGATACCATAGGCAGCACTGTTCCTCGCGGGAAAGGTCTTTACCCAATACTACGCGAGATCGAGCGGGTTGAGCACCGGCGTGCTGCCTGACTTCTTCATCGGCGCGCCCATGCCGCGGTCAATGGGCTGCCGCTGTTCACGCGCGATGCTGGTCGCTATCGCACCTATTTTCCATCACTCAAGCTGATCGCACCGAACTCGTGAATAGCCCGCCGAATAGGGTCCGCTAGGAAAGCGCCGCGAATGCGAGCACTATCGCGATGAGGATCAACAGCGGCCCCATCCATTTAAAATGGGTTCCAAAGTTCGTCCACCATGCCTGCCGTTGGCCGGGGCGAGCTTGAGAGGGGTCCGAGAAGAATCCGAAGCCGACGCCAGCCATCCACAACCCGGCGCAGAACATGATGAACTCGTCGATGTAATCCGCGACCACGCTTCGAAGCTTTCGAATTTATGCCGCCGCTACATGCGCCGAATTCGAGCCGATATAGTTACGGATCGTTTCGATGATCCGGTCCTGGTCAGCCTCGCTCAGATAGGGATGCATCGGCAGGCACAGGATGCGCTTCGGCAGCTCTTCCGAAACGGCAAGGCCGGTCGGGGTGCGCGGATAATCGCGATAGGCAATCTGGCTGTGCAGCGGTTTCACATAGTAGATGACCGACGGAATGCCCTTTTCACCGAGATGTGCCTTGAGCCCGTCGCGTTTCGGCGTTTCGATGGCGTATTGCGCCCAGGCCGAGCGGCCGCCGCCCAGATTGCGTGCCGCCTTGACGATATCGCCGAGACCTTCGGCATAGCGATTGGCGACCGCTTGCCGCGCCACCATCTCGTCCTCGAGGATGGCCAGCTTCTCTATCAGGATCGCCGCCTGAAGCGTGTCGAGCCGTGAATTGATGCCGACGCGGACATTGTCGTATTGCGTTTCGCCTTTGCCGTGAAAGGCGAACGAGCGCAGCTGTTCGGCCAGCGCATCGTCATTGGTGAACATCGCACCGCCGTCGCCATAGCAGCCGAGCGGCTTTGCCGGATAGAAGCTGGTCGAGCCGACGGTGCCGAACGAGCCGCACATCTTGCCGTCGGCCGAGCCCCCGGTCGCCTGCGCCGCATCCTCGATGACCATCAGGCCTTCGCGATCGGCGATGGCCATGATCGCCTCGTAATCGGCGGCGAGGCCGAACAGGTCGACGGGAATGATTGCCTTCGGCCTCAGCCGGCCTTCCGCCTTGATCATGGCGATTGCCGCCTCGAGGCTGGCGGTGTCGATATTGTAGCTGTCGGCATCGACATCGACGAACACCGGTTCGGCCTTGGTCAGCGCCACCACTTCGGCCGTGGCGGCAAAAGTGAAGCTCGGCACGAACACCGCGTCGCCCGGGCCGATGCCGGCGGCAAACAGCGGCAACAGCAGCGCATCGGTGCCGTTGGCGCAAGCGACCACATGCTTGGTGCCAATATAGGCGGCGAGCTTGTTTTCGAATTCGGTGACCTGAGGTCCGAGGATATAGCGGCCTTCGTCGACGACCCGGTCGATTGCCGCTTTCAGCCTGTCGCGGATGCGTTCGCGCTGCGCGCCAAGATCGATGAACTGCATGTCGGCCTCAAACGGTTTAGTCAGATAACCGGCCGCTGGTAGCAGACTTGGCACGGCCGAGAAAGCCGCAGGGCAAAACCCTGAATTGCTCAAATGTCGCAGCCTGTTACCGCTGACTTCCGACCTGCCCTCTTAAACGCGGGGAAATCCGGGCTTCGGCCGGCTCGATATGGACCTCACAGCCCGTCCCGCCGGGTCGACGAAACATAAAGTGATCGCGGCAGGCAGGTCCTTGAGCGTGTTGCCAGCCGGTTAGGCAATTTCATGCCGCGACGGCGGGTTGGCGCCGGCCCGCGAGACCGTCACAGCCGCGGCTTTCGCGCCGAGCGTCAGCGCCTTATGGATGGCTTCTTCCGGCAGGCCGGCGATGGCCGTCTTCGACAACAGGCCCTGTTCGTGCAAGGAGGCAAGGATGCCGGCATTGAATGTGTCGCCGGCGCCGACCGTATCGACCACCTCGACCTTGTCCGGCACGACCGTGACCCGGTGCCGGCTGCTGTAACCGACCGCGCCCTCGCTGCCGTGGGTGACGACGATCAGCTTCGGACCGCGGTCCAGCCAGTTGCGCACGACGTCCTCATGCGAGCCGGCTTCGCCGAACCAGTTCAGATCCTCGTCCGACAATTTGACGATGTCGGCCATCGCCATCATGCCGCGGATGCGCCTGAGGTGCTTGGCCTTGTCGGGAATGAAGTTTGGCCGGATGTTGGGGTCGAGCATCATCACTCGGCGCTCATGCTCGCGTCGCATGAACTCTTCATAGGCCGACCCGGCCGGCTCCGAGATCAGGCTGATGGCGCCGAACAGCATGGCCTCGATCTCGCTGCCGAGTTCCGGCAGGTCCTCGATGGTCAGCATGCGCCCGGCGGTGTTCTCGTCGTAGAAGGTGTAGGTCGCCTGGCCGTTGTTGAGCCGCACGAAGGCGAGCGTAGTCGGGCGCGGCGAGGTGTGTGCATAGGTGGAACTGACCTTGCTGGCTCCCAGCGCCTCCCTGAGCTGGCCCCCGAACAGATCCGACGACAGGCCGGAGAAGAAGGCAGCGGGCGCGCCGAGCCGGCCAAGCGCAATTGCCGAGTTGAAGACGGCACCGCCGACATAGGGCGCAAAGGCCGACTCGCCCTCCGTCGTGGTCCGCGGCAGCATATCGATCAGGGCTTCGCCACAGCAGAGGATCATGAAGTCTTGCTTTCCGGCGGATAGATCACGCCCTTGCGAATGATGATGTTGGCATAAAGCCGCGGCTCGCTCGTCGCGACAATTGCGTGTGCGGCCTTGACCCGTGCATAAAAGTCGGCGCCGGCAAGCGCAACCACCTTGCGGCCCGGGGCACGGCTGGCGCAGATCGCTTCCATCTCATGGTGAACCGGATCGGCGAGCAGGGGATCGCCTTTGGCCGAGGCGCGAAACAGCGCCTGCGGCACGGCGTCGTCGACCGGCAATACGCTCAATACCGCATCGAGCACCGGGACGAGATGATGACCGTCGGCGCGGATCAGCCGCTGTGCCTGCTGCTCGGCCGGGTAGTTGCCGTCGACCAAGGCGATCTCGTCGCCATGGCCCATGGCGCGCAATATCGCCAGAAGCTCGGGGCCGAGCAGCGCCGGGATGCCGATCAGCATGCTCAGAAGCTCCGGGAAATCGTGGTCGAGCCGATGAGGAAGCGCTCCGACAGCGGCAGGCTGGCGCCACCCAGTGCCCGCGCATGAATGCCGACGGTTCCCTCACGAATGGCCGGCAGCCTCAGGCCCTCGCCGTCGATCCGGCCGATGGCCTGGATGACGGCATCGACAAGCCGCCTGCGCACGGCAAGCGGCATCCACCCGTCGATCACCGCGGCTTCGAAATCAATGACGGAGGACGCCGAAACGATGGCATAGGCGAGCGCCTGCGAGGCGCTGGCGATCCAGTCGTCGAGCTCGGCGCCGATCTCGCCCCAGTCCCCCGGCGATGTCCACAGATGCGAGGCCTCGATGCCGCGCGCGTTGAGCGCCTTTTCCAGCATGGCGATCGACGCCACGTCGATCAACTGCGTCGGCTTGCCGTCCGGCCCGGGCACCGGCATCGAGCCCAGCGCGCCGGCATTGCCGGTTGGGCCGCCAAACAACCGGCCGTTCAGCACGATGCCGCCGCCGGCAAAGGCGCCGATATAGAAATAGACGAAATCGCGTGCCGCACCCGCCGCGTGGCCGAACACGAGCTCGGCACCGCAGGCCGAGGTGGCGTCGTTCTGCAGATAGACTGGAAATTCGCATTGCGCCTGGATATCGGCGCGGATGTCGCGATGGCGCCATTCGTCCATGATTTCGCGCGGTGCGCCGGCGGTATCGGCCCAGTTCCACAATTCGAACGGCATGGCGATGCCAAGCCCGGCAATGCGCTTGTCCTGCGCCGGGGTGAGCTCGCCGCGCATCTTGTTCATGCCGCCTGTGACGAATTCCACCGTCTCGCGCGGGGCAGGGTAGCGGTAGGAATGCTGCAGCATCGAGCGTACGTTTCCGAGGAAATCGATCAGCACCAATTCGGCGCTGCGGCGGCCGATCTTCAGGCCGATGAAATAGGCACCGTCGGGATTGAGCGCCATGGGTATCGAGGGCTGGCCGATCTTGCCGCGCAACGGCGCCTGGCGGACGAGCAGGTCGTCCTCCTCCAACTCGCGCATGATCACTGAGACCGTCTGCGCCGACAGGCCGGTCATGCGTGCGATGTCGGATTTGGCCAGGCTGCCATGCTGGCGCACGAGCGACAGCACCAGCCGCTCATTGTGATCCCGCATGCCGCTTTGATTGGTGCCGCGGTGCAGACGGCTTTCGGCCGCATTGGGCGAACCGTGCCTCGTAACGCCGGTCTCCACCCTGTTCCTCCGTCGTTTCCCCTCAATGCTTTTGGTCTAGAGTGGGTGAACAATCCTGCGTTGTCAATAATAAATAAGAGTGATTTAATTATTGACAGTGCTGGCGGACTGGTGTCTCTTGGGATCGGCGCCGATGCTGGGAGATTTCGTCGGACGCGCTGCAGATGTCGGTTGGCCGGCATCCTAAATGGTTCCATGGGAGGAAAATCGTGACTACGTCAAAACTGTTGAAATCCACCGTGTTCGCCGCGGCCGGACTGAGCCTGATGGCCTTTGCGTCGACGGCATCGGCCGCCGGGGTCGGCGCCTGCTTGATCACCAAGACCGACACCAATCCATTCTTCGTCAAGATGAAGGAAGGTGCGACGGCCAAGGCCAAGGAGCTTGGCGTCGATCTCAAGACTTACGCCGGCAAGATCGACGGCGACAGCGAGAGCCAGGTTGCTGCAATCGAGAGCTGTATCGCCGACGGCGCCAAGGGTATCCTCATCACCGCGTCCGATACCAAGGGCATCGTGCCGACGGTGAAGAAAGCGCGGGACGCCGGGCTGTTGGTGATCGCGCTCGACACGCCGCTTGATCCGATCGATGCCGCTGACGCGACCTTCGCGACGGACAATCTGGAAGCCGGCAAGCTGATCGGCGCATGGGCCGCCGCGACACTCGGCGATAAGGCCAAGGATGCCAAGATCGGCTTCCTCGACCTGACGCCGTCGCAGCCGACGGTGGACGTGCTGCGCGACCAGGGCTTCATGATGGGCTTCGGCATCGACGTGAAGGACCCCAACAAGATTGGCGACGAGGACGACCCGCGCATCGTTGGCCATGACGTGACGAACGGCAATGAAGAGGGCGGCCGCAAGGCGATGGAGAACCTTCTGCAGAAGGACAACACCATCAACGTCATCCACACCATCAACGAGCCGGCAGCTGTCGGCGCCTACCAGGCGCTCAAGGCCGTCGGTCTCGAAAGCCAGGTGCTGATCGTCTCGGTCGACGGTGGTTGCCCCGGCGTGAAGTCGGTCACCGAAGGCGTGATCGGCGCTACCTCGCAGCAATATCCGCTGCAAATGGCTGCGCTCGGCATCGAGGCGATCGCCACTTTCGCCAAGGACGGGACGAAGCCGAAGCCGACCGAAGGCAAGAACTTCTTCGACACCGGCGTCAACCTTGTCACCGACAAGCCCGCCAACGGTGTGAAGTCCATCGACACCAAGGAAGGCCTCGCCAAGTGCTGGGGCTGAGGCTGGCCTGACCGGCAACAGGTCGCGATCGGCCGGGGCTTGATCCCCGGCCGCTCAGGGTGGACGATGTGCCGGTCTAGACGCAAATAGTCCCGGCAGCAGACCGGAAGGCGTGGACGGCGTTGGCTCTTGGCTGAAGCCCAGGGGAGGAAACATGTCTCAAGCACAAGAATTCGAAAAAGTTCTATCGAGCAGCGACACAAGCGTCGCCGCGTTCGACGAGCATAAATCGGCCGTCAAGCGCGCCCAGCATTTCCTGCATTCCACGCCGGCAGCGGTGCCGCTGATCGTACTGGTTCTGGCGATCATTATCTTTGGCATCACCATCGGCGGGCGTTTTTTTTCATCCTATACGCTGACGCTGATCCTTCAGCAGATCGCCATTGTCGGCATTCTGGGCGCCGCGCAGACGCTGGTGATCCTGACCGCCGGCATCGACCTGTCGATTGGCGTGATCATGGTGATTTCGGCTGTGATCATGGGCAATTGCGCGGTCAGCTACGGTATGCCGGCCGTGCTCGCGGTGGCAATCGGGCTTGTCGCTGGTGGCGCATGCGGCCTGCTCAACGGGGTGCTGGTCGCCTACATGAAGCTGCCGCCCTTCATCGTGACGCTAGGCACCTGGAACATCGTCATGGCCACCAACTTCATCTACTCGGCCAATGAGACGATCCGCGACACCGACGTCGACGTTCAGGCGCCTCTGCTGCACCTGTTTGCCTTGAGCTTCAAGGTCGGCACCGCCGTGCTGACGCTTGGCGTCATTGCCATGGTCGTTCTCGTGTTGGTCCTCTGGTACGTGCTCAACCACACCGCGTGGGGCCGCCATGTCTACGCGGTTGGCGACGATCAGGAGGCCGCGAAACTGTCGGGCATCCAGACGAAGAAGGTGCTGGTGACGGTATATGCCCTTGCCGGGCTGATCGCCGCCTTCGCAGCCTGGGTCTCCATCGGCCGCAATGGCTCGATCTCGCCGTCCGCCGCCGTGACCGACTACAATCTTCAGGCCATCACCGCGACGGTGATCGGCGGTATTTCGCTGTTCGGCGGGCGCGGCTCGATCCTCGGCACGCTGTTCGGCGCCATGATCGTCGGCGTCGTCTCGATGGGCCTCAACATGCTGGGCGCCGATCCGCAGTGGAAGGTGCTGCTCACCGGCGTGCTGATCATCGGCGCCGTGGCGATCGATCAATGGATCAGAAAGGTTTCGGCATAGCCATGACCCAGGAACCCATCCTCACCGCGCGCAGCCTGGTCAAGCGCTACGGTCGCGTCACCGCACTCGACGATGCCGATTTCGATCTCTATCCGGGCGAAATCCTTGCCGTCATCGGCGACAATGGCGCCGGCAAATCGTCGCTTATCAAGGCGATTTCCGGCGCGGTCGTGCCCGATGAAGGTGAGATCCGGCTTGAAGGCAAGCCCGTCGCCTTCAAGTCGCCGATGGAGGCCCGGGAGGCCGGCATCGAGACCGTCTACCAGAACCTGGCTCTGTCGCCGGCGCTGTCCATCGCCGACAACATGTTCCTCGGCCGGGAGATCCGCAAGCCGGGGTTCCTCGGCGAATGGCTGCGCATGCTCGATCGCCCGGCGATGGAAAAGCGCGCCCGCGACAAGCTCACGGAGCTTGGCCTGATGACCATCCAGAACATCAGCCAGGCCGTGGAAACGCTTTCCGGCGGCCAGCGGCAGGGTGTGGCGGTGGCGCGCGCCGCCGCCTTTGGCAGCCGGGTGGTGATCATGGATGAGCCGACGGCGGCACTTGGCGTCAAGGAGAGCCGCCGCGTCCTCGAACTGATCCTCGACGTGAAGAAGCGAGGCCTGCCGATCGTGCTGATTTCACACAACATGCCGCATGTCTTCGAGGTGGCCGACCGCATCCACATTCATCGGCTTGGCCGTCGCCTGTGTGTCATCGATCCCAAGCAGCATACGATGTCCGACGCCGTCGCCTTCATGACCGGCGCCAAGGTGCCGCCGGAAGCGGCGCTGGCAGCTTGAGCAAGAGCTTGAGGCCCATCGCCGAGGAACCCGAACGCGCTGTTTCCAAATGCCAAATTGCCGCAGGGCAACCCGGCTTTCGGTCGACTGAATCGATTGAACATCCTGTGGGATACACTAGCATTGGTAGAGATGGTGAAAGCCGCATGATCCTGGCAACGTCACGAGAGGCAGCATGACGCGCGCGATGACAACCGAAGCTCCTCCGCCCACGCTCGAAAACCCGGATCCCAAGACGCTCGCCGACGAAGTCTTGCAGGCCCTCAAATACAGGGTCGGCAAGGGCACCAACGTTGCAACCCAGTACGATTGGCTTACCGCCTCAATCAAGGTTGTGCGCGACCGCATCGTCGATCACTGGATGCAGGCAACCCAAGAGGCCTACGCCCAGCAGGAAAAGCGGGTCTATTACCTGTCGCTGGAATTCCTCATCGGCCGCCTGATGCGCGATGCCTTCTCCAATCTCGGCCTGATGGACAATATGCGCGAGGCGCTGTCGTCGCTTGGCGTCGACCTCGACATCATTGCAGCGCTCGAACCGGACGCTGCCCTTGGCAATGGCGGTCTTGGCCGGCTCGCCGCCTGTTTCATGGAAAGCATGGCTACCGTCGATATCCCCGCGCATGGCTACGGCATTCGCTATGCCAACGGCATGTTTCGGCAGGAGATTCATGACGGCTGGCAGGTGGAACTGCCCGAGACATGGCTCGATCACGGCAATCCCTGGGAGTTCGAACGCCGCGAGCGCTCCTTCGAGGTCGGCTTCGGCGGCTCGGTGGAATCGATCACCTCGAAGGACGGCAGGCTCGAGCGCCACGTCTGGAAGCCGACCGAACATGTTCTGGCCGTTGCTTACGATACGCCAGTGGTCGGCTGGCGGGCCAATCGCGTCAATACGCTGCGTCTGTGGTCCGGCATGCCGGTCGACCCGATCCTGCTCGACAAGTTCAACGCCGGCGATCACATCGGCGCGCTCGCCGAAAGCAACAAGGCCGATGCATTGTCGCGCGTCCTTTACCCGGCCGATTCCCACAAGGCCGGCCAGGAGCTGCGACTGAGGCAGGAGTATTTCTTCTCCACCGCCTCGCTGCAGGACATCGTCCAGCGTCATCTTAGCCAGTATGGCGACTTGCAATCGCTGCCCGACAAGGCGGCGATCCATCTCAACGACACCCATCCGGCGATCGCCGTAGCTGAGCTGATGCGCCTGTTGATGGATGTCCACGGCATGGATTTCGACCAGGCCTGGAGCATCACCAAGCGCACCTTCGGCTACACCAACCACACGCTGCTTCCCGAAGCGCTCGAAAGCTGGCCCGTGCCGCTGTTTGAGCGGCTGTTGCCGCGCCACATGCAGATCGTCTACGCCATCAACGCCGAAGTGCTGCTCGAGGCGCGCGCCTCCGACCAGTTCTCGGACGAGCAGATCAGCCGCATCTCGCTGATCCAGGAAAATGGCGATCGCCGCGTGCGCATGGGCAATCTGGCCTTTGTCGGCTCGCACTCGATCAACGGCGTCTCGGCCCTGCACACGGAATTGATGAAGGAGACGGTGTTTGCTGATCTCCACAGGCTCTACCCGGACCGCATCAACAACAAGACCAACGGGATTACACCGCGGCGCTGGCTGATCCAGTGCAATCCCGGCCTCACGACACTCACCCGAGGGGCGATTGGCGACGGTTTCCTCGACGACATCGACGAGATAAAGCGGCTTGATCCTTTCGCCGGGGACGCCGCCTTCCGCGACAAGTTCGCCGCCGTCAAACGGGCGAACAAGACGAGGCTTGCCAATCTTGTTGCCGACCGGCTCGGCATCAAGGTGGACCCCTCGGCGCTGTTCGACATCCAGGTCAAGCGCATCCACGAATATAAGCGCCAGCTCTTGAACATTCTCGAAGCGGTCGCGCTTTACGACCAGATCCGCTCACATCCAGAGCGCGACTGGATGCCCCGCGTCAAATTCTTCGGCGGCAAGGCGGCACCCAGCTATCACAATGCCAAGCTGATCATCAAACTTGCCAACGACGTCGCCCGTGTCATCAACCGCGACCCCGCGGTGCGCGGCTTGCTGAAAGTGGTGTTCGTGCCGAACTACAATGTCAGCCTGGCCGAGATCATGATGCCGGCCGCCGATCTTTCGGAGCAGATATCGACCGCCGGCATGGAAGCCTCCGGCACCGGCAACATGAAGTTCGCGCTGAACGGCGCGCTGACCATCGGCACGCTCGACGGCGCCAATGTCGAGATCAAGGAATGCGTCGGCGACGACAACATCTTCATCTTCGGCCTGACCACAGAGGAAGTCGCCGAGCGGCGCAACAATGGTTACGATCCGCGCGCCATGATCGAGGGCTCGCCCGAATTGGCGCAGGCGCTGTCGGCGATTTCATCGGGCGTCTTCTCACCTGACGATCCGGACCGTTATCGCGACCTGATCAACGGTCTTTACCAGAGCGACTGGTTCATGGTCGCCGCGGATTTTGATGCCTACGCCGCCACACAGCGCGACGTCGATGCCGTCTGGCGCAACAGCCCGGACTGGTACGCCAGGGCCATCCGCAATGTCGCCCGCGTCGGCTGGTTCTCGTCCGACCGCACGATCCGCCAATATGCGAAAGACATATGGCACGTGCCCGCCTGATATGATTGCATGAGACCACGGACAATGTGGTCCTAGTGGAGTGGATTTGACCCTCGCATCCTTTGGAGGGTCAGGCGGCATGCGAATGTCGAATTCAAAACTCCACTAGAAACATACACTTGGTGCCCGGGGAGGATCACTGCCTGATGAGCAAGCCGCGCGCGACCGTTGCGACAAGCGGGCCGGACGGACTGGCGCAAACCAGCGATGTCGCGGCGATTGTCGCGGGCACGCACGGCGACCCGTTTGCCGTGCTCGGCGTGCATGAGGCAGGGAAGGGATTTGTCGCCCGTTGCTTTGTTCCTCATGCCGAGTCCGTCACTGCCTATACGCTGACCGGCAAGAAGGCTGGCGAGCTGTCGAGGCGTGACGATCGCGGTTTCTTCGAAGGCAAACTGTCGCTGCGCAAACGCCAGCCGCTGCGCTATCATGCAAGGAATTCCGGCGGTGACTGGTGGCTGACCGATCCATATTCCTTCGGCCCCGTGCTCGGTCCGCTAGACGATTACTATATCGCCGAAGGATCGCATCTCAGGCTGTTCGACAAGCTCGGCGCCCATCTCATCGACCATGAAGGTGCATCGGGCGTACATTTTGCGGTGTGGGCGCCCAATGCAAGGCGTGTCTCGGTGGTCGGCGACTTCAACGAGTGGGACGGCCGCAGGCATACCATGCGCGTCCGCCGCGACACCGGCATCTGGGAGCTATTCATTCCCGACATCGGCGCTGGCCGCCCGTATAAGTACGAAATCATCGGGCCAGATGGCGTGAGATTGCCGCTCAAAGCCGATCCGTTCGCCTTCAAGTCCGAACTGCGCCCGGCCACCGCCTCGGTGACGGCTTTGCCGCCGGCGCATGAATGGGGTGACGAGGCGCACCGGAACTACTGGCGCAATGCCGACCACAGGCGCGAAGCCGTATCGATCTACGAGCTCCATGCCGGGTCATGGCGGCTTCACGACGACGGCAGCTTTCTGTCGTGGGATGAGCTCGCCGACAGGCTGATCCCGTACGTGGTCGAGACCGGTTTTACCCACATCGAATTCATGCCGATCTCCGAACACCCTTATGACCCGTCCTGGGGCTACCAGACGACGGGTCTTTATGCGCCGAGCGCCCGCTTTGGCGATCCGGACGGTTTTGCCCGCTTCGTCGACGGCGCCCACCGTGCAGGCATCGGCGTCATCCTCGATTGGGTGCCGGCGCATTTCCCTGTTGACGAACACGGTCTGGCAAAGTTCGATGGTACCGCGCTCTACGAACATGCCGATCCGCGCAAGGGCTTCCATCCCGACTGGAACACAGCGATCTATAATTTTGGGCGCCGCGAAGTGATTTCGTTTCTGGTCAACAATGCGCTGTTCTGGGCCGAGAAATATCACGTCGACGGACTGCGCGTCGATGCGGTCGCCTCGATGCTTTATCTCGATTATTCGCGCAAGGCCGGCGAATGGATCCCCAACGAGAAGGGCGGGCGCGAAAACCTCGAGGCGGTCAGCTTCCTGCAGCGTATGAACAAGGAGGTCTACGGCCACCATCCGGGCGTGATGACCATCGCCGAGGAATCGACCTCGTGGCCGAAAGTCTCGCAGCCAGTGCATGAAGGCGGGCTGGGCTTCGGCTTCAAGTGGAACATGGGCTTCATGCACGACACTCTGGAGTATTTCTCCAAGGAGCCGATCTTCCGCAAGCATCACCACAACGACATCACCTTCGGCCTGGTCTACGCCTTCAGCGAGAATTTCGTGCTACCGCTGTCCCATGACGAGGTGGTGCACGGCAAAGGCACGCTGCTCAACAAGATGGCCGGCGACGACTGGCAGAAATTCGCGACGCTGCGCGCCTATTACGCCTTCATGTGGGGTTATCCCGGCAAGAAGCTGTTGTTCATGGGCCAGGAGTTCGCGCAGCGCCGCGAGTGGAGCGAGGCGCGCGCGCTCGACTGGAACCTGCTCGATTTCCGGCTCCACCGTGGCGTCTGGCAGACGGTGCGCGACCTCAACTATCTCTACCGCTCGCGCCCGGCGCTGCATGCCCGCGACTGCGAGCCGGAGGGCTTTTCCTGGCTGATCGTCGACGACAGCGCGAACTCGGTCTTTGCCTGGCTGCGCAGCGCGCCAGGCGGCAACCCGGTCGCCGTCATTTCCAACTTCACGCCGGTGCCGCGCGACAATTACCGCGTGCCGTTGCCGCAGGCCGGAAAATGGCGCGAGATCATCAACACCGATGCCACGGATTATGGCGGTTCCGGCATGGGCAATAGCGGCGGCGTCGAGGCTCAGGCGGAAGGAGGAGGCATTTCGGCGACGATGCTTTTGCCGCCGCTGTCGACGATCATGCTCGAATTCGTCCCGGACTGAGCTATGTCTGGAGTATCTAACCTGGGAGGATAAGAATGGCTGAAATAAAACGAACACAGCCGCTGGCACGCGACGCCATGGCTTATGTGCTGGCCGGCGGCCGTGGCAGCCGGCTCAAGGAACTGACCGACCGCCGTGCCAAGCCGGCGGTCTATTTTGGCGGCAAGACCCGCATCATCGATTTCGCGCTCTCCAATGCGCTCAATTCCGGTATCCGCCGCCTCGGCGTCGCCACCCAATACAAGGCGCATTCGCTGATCCGCCATCTGCAGCGCGGTTGGAACTTCCTGCGGCCCGAGCGCAACGAGAGTTTCGATATCCTGCCGGCCAGCCAGCGTGTGTCGGAAACGCAATGGTACGAGGGCACCGCCGACGCCGTTTACCAGAACATCGACATCATCGAGGCCTATGGGCCGGAATACATGGTCATCCTGGCCGGCGACCACGTCTACAAGATGGACTACGAAATGATGCTGCGCCAACATGTCGAGGCCGGCGCCGACGTCACCGTCGGCTGCCTCGAAGTGCCACGCATGGAAGCTACCGGCTTCGGCGTCATGCATGTCGATCCCAAGGACACCATCATCTCCTTCATCGAAAAGCCCGCCGATCCGCCGGGCATTCCCGACAAGCCGGATTTTGCGCTGGCCTCGATGGGCATCTATGTGTTCAAGACCAAGTTCCTGATGGAGCAGTTGCGTCGCGATGCGGCAGAGCCCGGCTCAAGCCGCGACTTCGGCAAGGACATCATCCCCTACATCGTTGAGCACGGAAAGGCGATCGCCCATCGCTTCGCCAAATCCTGCGTGCGCTCGACCGCCGAGAACGAGGCCTATTGGCGCGACGTCGGAACGGTCGACGCCTATTGGGAGGCCAATATCGACCTGACCGACATCACGCCGGAACTCGACCTCTACGACCGCGACTGGCCGATCTGGACTTATGCCGAGTTGAAGCCGCCGGCAAAGTTCGTGCATGACGAGGATGGCCGCCGCGGGTCGGCCGTGTCGTCTCTCGTGTCGGGCGACTGCATCGTTTCGGGCGCTTCGCTGAAGCGAAGCCTGATCTTCACCGGCGCGCGCATCAATTCCTATTCGACATTGGAGGAGGTCGTCATGCTGCCGGACGTCCATGTCGGCCGCAACGCCAGGCTGAAGCGCGTAGTCATCGATCACGGCGTCAGGATTCCGGAGGGGCTGGTGGTGGGCGAGGATCCCGTCCTCGACGCCAAGCGTTTCCGCGTTTCGGAAAAAGGCATCTGCCTGGTCACGCAGGACATGATCAACAGGCTGGGATCGTAGTGCATGCAGGTTCTGTCGGTGGCGCCCGAGATCTTTCCGCTGGTCAAGACCGGAGGGCTCGCCGACGTAACCGGCGCCTTGCCCATGGCATTGGCCGGCAAGGGCGTCACCATGCGCACGCTCGTCCCCGGCTACCCGCAGGTGATGGGCGCCTTCAAGAAAAAGAAGGCGGTTCAGCAATATCCGCTGCTGCAGGGCGGCAAGGCGTCGATGCACGCCGTCCAGATCGCCGGCCTCGACCTGTTCGTGCTCGACGCGCCGCATCTTTTCGACCGCCCCGGCGGTCCATACGGCAACGCGACCGGCGCCGACTGGCCGGACAATTGGCGGCGGTTCGCTGCCTTGAGCCAGGTAGGCGGCGACATCGCCGGGGGCTCCATCTCGGGCTACCTGCCCGATATCGTCCATGCCCATGACTGGCAGTCGGCAATGACGCTCGCCTACATGCGCTACGGCAAGGCGGTCGGCACGCCGTCGATGATCACCGTGCACAACCTCGCCTTCCAGGGCCAGTTCGGCGCCAGCATCTTTGGCGAGCTTGGCCTGCCGGCGGCGGCGATGGCGCTCGACGGCGTCGAATATTACGGCGGCGTCGGCTTCCTCAAGGCCGGCCTGCAGGCCGCCTGGGCGATCACCACGGTCAGCCCGACCTATGCGCAGGAAATCCGTTTGCCCGAATTTGGCATGGGCCTCGACGGCCTGATCAACATGCGCTCCGTCGATCTCCATGGCATCGTCAACGGCATCGATACCGAGATATGGAACCCGGAAACCGACAAGCATCTGGTCTCCAACTACACGGCAAAGACGCTTAAGGCGCGAATGCCCAACAAGGCCGCGGTCGAGGATCGGTTCAGCCTCGATCGCGATGACAGCCCGATCGTCTGCGTCGTCAGCCGGCTGACCTGGCAAAAGGGCATGGACATATTGGCTGCGGCCGTCGACGGCATCGTCGCGGCAGGTGCACGGCTGGCAATCCTTGGGTCTGGCGACGCTGGGCTGGAAGGCGCGTTGCTTGCCGCCGCAGCCCGCCATCGTGGCCGCATCGGCGTCGTCGTCGGCTATGACGAGGGGCTCTCCCACACCATGCAGGGCGGCTGCGACGCCATCATCATCCCGTCGCGCTTCGAACCTTGCGGGCTGACGCAACTTTACGGCCTGCGCTATGGCTGCGTGCCGGTCGTCGCGCGCACCGGCGGCCTTGCCGACACGGTCATCGATGCCAACGAAGCCGCCATCTCTGCCGGCGTGGCGACCGGCTTCCAATTCGCGCCCGCCGATGCCGGCGCCTTGCTGCACGCCGTCCGCCGCCTTGTCGAGGCGCATGCCAATCCCGCGGTGTGGACGTCGATGCAGCGGCAAGGCATGAAGGCCGACGTTTCGTGGGACAAAAGCGCCGAAAAATATGTTCAACTCTATCGCTTGCTGCTTTCGAAAAGGGCTGCCTGACTGATGATCCGCACCGTCGCCACCAAACCCTATCCCGACCAGAAACCCGGCACCTCCGGGCTGCGCAAGAAAGTCCCGGTGTTCCAGCAGGAGCACTATGCCGAGAACTTCATCCAGTCGATCTTCGACGCGCTGGACGGATTCGATGGCAAAACCCTGGTGATCGGCGGCGACGGCCGCTTTTATAACCGCGAGGTCATCCAGAAGGCCATCGCCATGGCCGCGGCAAACGGCTTCGGTAAGGTGATGGTCGGGCAGGGCGGCATCTTGTCGACGCCGGCCGCTTCGCATGTAATCCGCAAATACAAGACCTTCGGCGGCATCATCCTGTCGGCCAGCCACAATCCGGGTGGCCCACATGAGGATTTCGGGATCAAGTACAATGCCGGCAACGGCGGCCCGGCGCCGGAAAAGCTGACCGATGCGATCTTCGAAAAAACCAGGGCGATTTCAAGCTTCAAGATCGCCGATATCGGGCCGGTCGACATCGACACGATCGGGACGGTCAAGGCGGCTGACATGACCGTCGAAATCATCGATCCGGTTGCCGACTATGCCGATCTGATGGAAAGCCTGTTCGATTTCGAGGCCTTGCGGGCGCTGTTCAAATCGGGCTTCCGCATGCGCTTCGATGCCATGCATGCGGTGACCGGCCCCTACGCCAAGGAGATCCTCGAAAACCGGCTCGGCGCGCCGAACGGCACCGCCCGCAATTTCATTCCGCTGCCGGATTTCGGCGGCCACCATCCCGATCCCAATCTGGTGCATGCAAAACACCTCTACGACGAGATGATGGGGCCGAATGCGCCAGACTTTGGCGCCGCCTCCGATGGCGATGGCGACCGCAACCTGATCATCGGCAAGGGCATTTTCATCACCCCGTCGGATTCGCTGGCGATGCTCGCCGCCAACGCCCATCTGGCGCCGGGCTACAAGGCCGGGCTGAAAGGTATCGCGCGTTCAATGCCGACCAGCGGTGCTGCCGACCGTGTCGCCGAAAAGCTCGGCATCGGCATCTACGAGACGCCGACCGGCTGGAAGTTTTTCGGCAATCTGCTCGATGCGGGCATGGCAACGATCTGCGGCGAGGAGAGTGCGGGGACCGGCTCTAACCATGTCCGCGAAAAGGACGGCCTGTGGGCCGTGCTTTTGTGGCTCAACATCCTTGCCGTGCGCGGCGAAAGCGCCAGTGAGATCGTCACCCAGCATTGGGCAGCCTACGGCCGCAATTACTATTCGCGGCACGATTACGAGGAGGTCGAGACCGACCGTGCCAATGCGCTCGTCGACGAACTGCGCGCCAAGCTCGGCTCGCTGCCTGGCACCAGCGTGCGCGGCATGACGATCGCCAGCGCCGATGATTTCGCCTATCACGATCCGGTCGACGGCTCGGTCAGCAAGAACCAGGGCATCAGGGTGTTGTTCGAAGGTGGCTCACGCGTCGTCTTCCGCCTGTCCGGCACCGGCACCTCGGGCGCGACACTGCGGCTTTATGTCGAGCGCTACGAGCCGGACAACAGCCGCCACGATCTCGACACCCAGGAGGCGCTTGCCGACCTGATCGCGGCGGCCGACGACATCGCCGGGATTCGCAGCCATACCGGTCGCGCCAAGCCGAGCGTGATTACGTGACTTTGGTTGACAGTCGGCCGTCTGAGTTCGGCCTGCGTTGCGAGGCTCCCCCTTCTCCCCTTGCGGGAGAAGGTGGCCGAGCGAAGCTCGGTCGGATGAGGGGTGTTCCAGCTTGGCGCACACCTTTGCTCAAATCGCCCATACCTCGTTTCTTCCAGCACCCCTCGTCCGTCTCGGCGCTGCGCGCCGATCCACCTTCTCCCACAAGGGGAGAAGGAGACGCCGTATGAGCCAACTCGGCGCAACCATCACTAAAGAAGGCATCCGCTTCGCCGCATGGTCCTCGTTGGCTCGGCACATCTGGGTCTCGATTTTCGACGAACACGGCAACCGCGAGATCGACCGGCTTGAACTCCGGCCAGAGGGCGACGGCGTCCACGCACTTTTTGTTGCCGGTCTCACCGCCCGCACCCGATATGGATTCCGCGCCGACGGCGACTACGCGCCGGAACACGGTCTCTGGTTCGATCCCGACAAGCTGCTGGCCGATCCCTATGCCGTCGAGATCGACAGGCCCTATGCCTATGATGGCCGACTGGCCGCGCGGCGGGGCGAGGGGGTCGATACCGCGCCGCTGATGCCGAAGGCGATTGCCGGCGCCTTGCCGGAACCCTGGCCCGCCTTGCCGCCGCTGTTTCGGCCCGGCGGCCTAATCTACGAAGTGCCGGTACGCGCCTTCACAAAGCTGCATAAGGACATCCCCGAGAAGCGGCGCGGCACCATTGCAGCGCTCGCTCACCCCCTCGTTGTCGAGCATCTGCGAAAACTCGGCGTCGCAGCCATTGAGTTAATGCCGGTGACAGCATCGATCGACGAACGGCATTTGCCGCCACTCGGGCTGCGCAACGCCTGGGGTTATAATCCCGTGACCTTCATGGCGCTCGATCCGCTACTGGCGCCCGGCGGTCTGGCCGAGTTGCGCGGAACGGTCGCCGCGCTGCGCGAGGCCGGCATCGGCACCATTCTCGACCTGGTGTTCAATCACACCGGCGAAAGCGACCGGCTAGGCCCGACATTGTCGCTGCGCGGCCTCGACAGCCGCGCCTACTACCGGCACGAGGCCGACGGCGCTCTGGTCAATGACACCGGAACCGGCAATACGGTGGCCTGCGACCATCCGGTCGTCCGGGACATGGTCCTCGACACGCTTCGCCACTTTGTCCAGCGCGCTGGTGTCGACGGATTCCGCTTCGACCTGGCGCCGATCCTCGGCCGCGACGACGGCGTTTTCGACGCCGATGCGCCGCTGCTGAACGCCATTCGCAACGACCCTGTTCTTGGCGACCGGGTGCTGATCGCCGAGCCTTGGGACATCGGACCGGATGGCTATCAGCTCGGCAATTTTCCGCCGCCCTTCCTAGAATGGAACGACAGATACCGTGACGATATCCGCCGCTTCTGGCGCGGCGACGGCGGCATGATCGGTGCGCTGGCGACGCGGCTTGCCGGTTCGTCCGACGTCTTTTCCAAAGCAGGCCAGACAACGAGCCGAAGCCTCAATTTCATCGCTGCGCATGACGGCATGACGCTGGCCGATATCGTTGCCTACGAGCGCAAGCACAACGAGGCCAACGGCGAACAGAACCGCGATGGTCACGATGACAACCTGTCCTGGAACAATGGCGTCGAGGGTCAGACCGACGACCAGTCAATCGTTACGGCCCGTTTCGATGACCAGTGCGCGCTGCTGGCGACGCTCTTTGCCTCGCGCGGCACGATCATGCTGACGGCCGGAGACGAGTTCGGCCGCACGCAGCGCGGCAACAACAACGCTTACGCGCAGGACAATGACATTACCTGGCTCGACTGGTCCGGGCGCGACCGGGCGCTGGAGCGGTACACGGCTCTGCTCGCCAAGATGCGTCGTGCCGCGCCGGCGCTTTCGGACACCAGCTTCCTGACCGGAGAGCTGCCAGCCGGCTCGCAAATACCTGACGTCGCCTGGCTGACGGAAACCGGCGTGCCGCTGGATGAAGCAGCCTGGCACGATGCCAGGCGGCACCGGCTGGTCATGGTTCTCGGTAGCGGTGAGAACAGTCGCCTTGCGGTGGTCATCAACGGCGACCGCCGGGCCTGCGTGTTCACGCTGCCGGAACGGGCGGGTTTTCATTGGCGCCCAGCCATCGAAACGGATACTGGCGACATCTCACGGCCGGTGGCTGGGCGAACGGTCATGTTCATGATTGAACACTGGGCCGGGCAGGAGCGCGCAGGGGGAAGCCATGATGGCTGACAATGCCGAATGGTGGGGCGGCTGCGTCATCTACCAGATTTACCCACGCTCCTTCCAGGACACGACAGGCGACGGCAGCGGCGATCTCAGCGGCATCACCTCGAGGCTGGCCCATGTCGCATCGCTCGGTGTCGAGGCAGTCTGGCTGTCGCCTTTCTTCAAGTCACCAATGGCCGATATGGGTTACGACGTTTCGGATTACTGCGCTGTCGATCCGATGTTCGGCACATCAGAGGATTTCGACGCGCTGGTTGCCGAGGCACACCGGCTCGGCCTGAAGGTGATCATCGACCAGGTCCTGTCGCACTCATCGGATCGGCACGAATGGTTCGTCGAAAGCCGCACGAGCCGCGACAACCCTAAGGCCGACTGGTACGTCTGGGCCGATGCGAAGCCCGACGGCACCGCCCCCAACAACTGGCTGTCGCTGTTCGGCGGCCCGGCCTGGGAATGGGACGCAACGCGCAGGCAATATTACCTGCACAATTTCCTCGCCTCGCAGCCGGACCTGAATTTCCACAACCCGCAGGTGCAGGACGCCTTGCTGGAAACGGTGCGGTTCTGGCTCGAGCGCGGCGTCGACGGTTTCCGGCTGGATACGGTCAACTATTACGTCCACGACCGCTGGCTGCGCAGCAACCCGCCTTTGGCGGAAAGCGTCGCCGGCACCAATACGGCAACCAGCCCCTATCTCTATCAGGAGCATCTGTTCGACAAGAGCCAGCCGGAAAACCTTTCTTTTCTCAAGCGCTTCCGGGCCTTGCTTGACGAATATGAAGGCCGCGTCGCTGTCGGCGAGATTGGCGACGAAACTCGTTCCTTGCAGACACTCGCCGCCTATACCGGCGGTGGCGACAAGCTCCAAATGTCCTACACGTTCGATCTGCTCGGCCCGCAATTCTCGGCGTCGCATGTGCGTGGCTGTGTCGAGGCCTTCGAGAGTAAGGTGTTCGACGGCTGGGTTTGCTGGGCGTTCTCCAACCACGATGTCGTGCGCCATGTCAGTCGATGGACAAGGCCGGGCGGCGATCCGGACAGGGTGGCGAAATTCTCGATCGTGCTGCTTTCCTGCTTGCGCGGATCGATCTGCCTTTACCAGGGCGAAGAGCTCGGGTTGGAGCAGGCCGAACTGGCGTTCGAGGATTTGCGCGATCCCTTCGGCATCCGCTTCTGGCCGGCAATCAAGGGGCGGGATGGGTGCCGAACGCCGATGGTCTGGGAGGCTGGCGCCGACAATGCCGGCTTTTCAACCGGCAAGCCGTGGCTTCCGGTCCCGGCAAGCCATCGCGCCCGGGCGGTCGACGTCCAGAATGGCGAGCAAACCTCCGTCCTGGCGAGCTACCGGGCGATGCTGGCCTTGCGCAAGCAGCATCCGGCGCTGGTTCGAGGCTCGATCCGGTTCCTCGATGCCGAAGGCGACGTCCTTGCTTTCATTCGCGAAGGCGGTGACGAAAAGCTGCTGTGTGTCCTCAATTTCGCCAACGAGCCGGCCGGCTGGCAATTGCCGCCGGATCTGGATGTGATAGAGCCGATAGATCTTGGCAGTACTACCGGCGTCTTGCAGGAAGGAACTCTGTCGCTGCCGCCGCTAGGCTGCTTTCTCGGCCGGATCGGCTGATCTCCATCTCATTGAACGAGTACGGAGCGCCCGCAAGTCGCGCCGACAACCCGCACATCGGCCTCGCCGACATGCACGCCGACAGCCGCAAGCACGTTGTAGACCAGTGCGTCGACCGGCGCCGTCACGCCGTTCAGAACCGTTACCACCGCCGGCTTAACCGTTCCGAGCAGGGCCGTCACGTCCAGCCCGAGGCCCAGTGCATTGACGGAGAGCGAGAGGCCGCTGACCAGCGATGTCGTGAGTGATTGCGTCAGGTTTTTTGTGGCGACAGTTTTTATCGTCTTGTTGGCGATATCGGTGCTGTCGAAGGTCAATGTGGTCGGATCGTTGTTGGTGATGGCAAGTGATGAAGAACCCTTCACATCGAGCAGATTGAGGGTAAGCAGCAGAAGCTTCACGCTTACCTGGGCAATCGTGGTGTCGGAGAACGATTGCGGATTGCTGAAATCGGCGAAGGCCGATGGATTGTTGTCGGCGTCGCTGGCGGCAAGGTGCAGCGAGGCCACGCCTGGCTGCGCGGCGATCGAGACCTTGATGCTGTCCGGCCGGCCCGTCGGGCAGCTGACGTCAGTCAGCGTGGCTTCCGCATAGGCGACTTCGACATGCAGAGGCAGATTGACGGACAGCAGACTGATGCCGCCGCCGAGATTGGAATTGCCGATGCCGACTGTGGTGACCAGCTTGATTCGTGTCTGCGCGGTGCGCACCACGGTGCCTTTTTCACCTACGGCCAGCCAGGGTGAATATTGCAACGGTTCACCGATGGCGATGGCGAGCGTAGTGGAGGTAAGTCCCGGAATAGTGGCGCCGAGATCGACCTGGACCTGGTTTGAGCCATTGGCCAGCGAGGCGGCGGCACCCAGCATGCCCATTGCGCTTGCGTCGACGGAAAAGCCGGGAGACTTTTGTCCGAGGCCGAGCTTACCGATCGGGCCAAGATCGATAAGATGACTGAGGGGTATCTTGACCGTGTTCGTGGCCCTTGACGCGATCGTCTGCAGCACAAGTTTGCTGGCGCTGCCCGACCCGGACGCATTGGCCATGGCGGTCGCGATCTGGCCTACCGTCGCTTTTGACGCCAGCACGTCGGAATAGCTGACACCTGTCAGTTGCAACTGCACGGCAAGGGCATCGACGAACGAAAGCACGTTGACGTCGGCCGAGATCAGCGCGTTGTAGTCCATGACGCTGAGCGAGATGTTGCCGCCCAGCAACTTGCTTAGAAGCGCGTTAAGGATGCCGCCATTGACGCTGAGGAGCCTTGACCCGACCGAGAACATCGCTTGCGGGGTCACGCTGGCAATGGCTTCGGTGCCGATAACCGGAGTAGGGATGAGCGAACTGGCGAAATACCGGGCGGGGATTTTGTGCAGGGTGACGCGAACGGCGTTGTACGGCGTTTTACCGGCTTCGAAGCGCTTGTCGACACCAACGGAGGAAGCCGCTGAGTATCGACCGCCGGTGACGGACACGACGGTTTTCCCAGCCGTGGGGACGATTGTCTGACCTGGCTTTTGAACAATGATGCCGGGCATTCGGTTGTCACTGAGCGTGGTTACTGCCGCGGCTTCCATATTGTTGATGTTCGACGCCGCGGTGATCGCCGCCAGATCCGTCATCGCCTGGGCTTCCCTGCGCTCCGTGTAGATCGAACCTTCGTCGACGGCGAAGGCCGCAAGCCCCAGGGCGAATGGCGCTATGAGCGCGGTCATGACGGCAAAGTTCGCCTTCTCGTCGCCAACCATCGAGCGAGCGATCCGGCCGATGCCCCTCAGCAAGAACTGCGACATTCAAATGCCTCCAATCCTGATGGTCGACCTGCGTGTGATCGTGGTTTGCGGCATCGCAAGGCTTGGTAACAGGTTCCAGATCGGCAGGTTGCTGGCATCGTACTGGATCGACACGACGAACTGATTTCCGTCGGCCGTGCTGTCCGTCGCCTGATAGGTCAGCTTGCCGGAATCGACGAACGGGTATCCACTGGCATTGTTTTTGACGAAACTCGCCACCAGCGCCTGGCGCTCGGTTTGGTTCAATCCGGCAATCGCAGTGCGGGCGGCATCGGCGGCGATCTGCTGCAAGGAGTTGCTTGCACCAAAATAGATACCATATGCAACCATTCCGAGCAAGAGCAGGATGAAAACCGGTGAAAGCAGGGCAAATTCGATCGCGGAAGTTCCGGACTCATCTCCAATTTTGCGTAGATTTGTCCTTATTCGACGTGTGTTTTTTGCCGCTAATGAGACAGTTTTACTGTCTGTCTTATCCATTGCCCTTGTCCACGGAACTTAAGAGGGATGTGCCGAACCCGTCCAAATATGTAACCCATGGTTGACTAAGAACCAATTAAGACATTCCCGCAAACTGAAATGATCCGCCAGATTATCTCCCGCGGACGGGCGTTTTCAGGGCGATGAAACGCAGCCAAGCCCATGGTTTCGATCCTTAATTGGCCGTTCCAAGACGACTGTCCCGGCGCCTTACTTTGGGTGACCCCGAGAGACTGTTGAAATAAAAAATCTCCACGTTACTGTTTGGTCACCAGCTGCCGGAAAGGGAACCGGCTGCGCGCTCGAAAGGAACCAGCCAATCGGTTTCGGGGCGTCAACGCTTAGAGACGTGGCTGAAGGGCGACGTCATTAGGGAGAACTCCATGTTGAAACATGTGCTGAAGGCGACGGTACTCGCCACGACCATGGTCTTGGCCGCCGGTACGTTCTACACGCCGGCTTTCGCCGAGACCGTCTACAACCGCGGAGCCGCCGCCGAAGCGGAGACGCTCGATCCGCACAAGACCTCGACGGTCTACGAAGCCGATATCATACGCGACCTGTTCCAGGGCCTCGTCATGCATGATCAGAAGACGAATCTCATTCCGGGCGCCGCCGAAAGCTGGACGGTGTCCGACGACGGCACTGTCTACACCTTCAAGCTGCGCAAGGACGGCCTCTGGTCGGATGGCAGCCCGGTGACGGCGGACGACTTCGTTTATTCGTTCCGTCGGCTGGAAGATCCGGCCACCGCTGCGGAATACGCTTCCATGCTCTATCCAGTGAAGGGTGCCGAGGAAGTCAACACCAAGAAGGGTAAGCCGGAGGATATGGGCGTCAAGGCGATTGACGCAAATACTCTCGAAGTCACGCTCAAGGCGCCAACGCCTTACTTCCTGGAGATGCTGACCCATCAGGCGACCTATCCGGTTAACAAGGCGTCCATCGAAAAGCTTGGCGCCGACTGGATCAAGGCAGGCAAGCTGGTCTCCAACGGGGCCTTTACAGCGGCGGAGTGGATTCCCAACGACCATCTGAAGCTGGTCAAGAATCCGAAATTCTGGGATGCCGCGAGCGTCAAGTTCGACGTGGTCAACTACATCCCGACCGAGGATCGCTCGTCAGCGATGAAGCGCTTCGAGGCCGGCGAACTCGACAGTTATGGTGACCTGCCGACCGAACAGCTCGCAGATCTCAAGGCCAAATTCGGCGACCAGGTCCGCGTCGGGCCATATCTCGGCATCTACTATTATGCGATCAAGACCGACAAGGCGCCGTGGGACAATGTCGAACTGCGCAACGCCATCTCTATGGCGATCGATCGCGACTTCCTGGCCGAAAAAGTCTGGCAGAATTCGATGCTGCCCGGCTATTCGATGGTACCTCCGGGCATCGAAGGCTACACGCCGGCTCTGGCAAAATACGCCGACATGCCGCAGATCGACCGCGAAGACGAAGCCAAGAAAATCCTGGAGAAGCTCGGCTATACGCCCGAGCATCCGCTGAAGATGCAGATCCGCTACAACACTTCGGAGAACCACAAGAACACCGCTGTCGCCATCCAGGAACAGCTGAAGCCGCTCGGCGTCGAGGTCACGCTGCTCAACACCGACACCAAGACCCACTACTCCTTCCTCGAGCAGAAGGGTGATTATGACGTGGCGCGTGCCGCCTGGATCGCCGACTACAAGGATCCGGAAACCTTTCTCGGCATCTCTCGCAAGGCCAGCGGCAACAACTATTCGGTTTACAACAGTCCGAAATTCGAGGCAGCCATGGACGAGGCGGCCGCCGCGGGCGGCAAGCCCGAAGAGCGTATGAAGAAACTCGCCGAAGCCGAGCGCATCCTCGTCGACGACGTCGGCGAGATCCCGCTTCTCTACTATAGCTACCACGATATCGTTTCCTCGAAGCTGCATGGCTTCGACGACAATGTGATGGACATCCATCCGTCCCGCTTCATCAGCAAGGACTGATCCCTTAGCCAGGCCGCCGCGCAACTCAATGCGCGGCGGTGCTGGTTTGCCATCGCATCGGCCCGGAAACCGGAATCGATTTTCGATAATGTCGGTGCGAAGATTTGAAGGCTAGAGCGCAATCGTCCAGCCGGACGCGCGCTGCTCTGGATCAAGCGGGGCACCGATGCTGCGTTACGTATTCCGGCGGCTTTTGACCGCCATTCCGACGCTGTTCGTCATCGTGACCATGGCGTTCTTCCTGATACGTGTCGCGCCGGGCGGCCCGTTCAACCAGGAGCGGGGTCTGAGCCCCGAGATCAGGGCCAATCTCGAAGCCCAGTTCGGCCTCAACGATCCGCTCTGGCTGCAGTACGTCCACTATCTGGGCAATCTTCTGCGCGGCAATTTCGGTCCCAGCTACAACATGCCGGATTTTACTGTCGGCGAGTTGTTCAGGGAGGGCCTGCCGATCTCGATCCAACTCGGCGCTTCGGCACTCGTTCTGGCGCTGCTCCTCGGCAGCGTGCTCGGCACTGTTGCCGCGCTCAACCAGAATAAGCTTGCCGACTATTCGGTGATCGCGCTGGCGACCGCCGGCAGCACCATTCCGACCTTCGTCATCGCCCCGGTAATCCAGCTTGTATTCGGATTGACCTGGAAGCTGCTGCCGATCGGTGGCTGGGGCGATGGAGCCCTTATCAACAAGGTCGGCCCGGTACTGACGCTCGCTCTGCCGCAGATCGCCATCGTTGCCCGCCTGATGCGCGGCTCGATGATCGAATCGCTGCACTCGCATCACATCCGTACCGCGCGCGCTCTCGGCCTGTCCGACTGGTCAGTCGTCGTCAAGCATGCGCTGCGCGGCGCCATCCTGCCGATCGTCTCCTTTACCGGTCCGGCAGCTGCAGCCCTTCTCACCGGCTCGATCATCGTCGAGACCATCTTCTCTATACCGGGCATCGGCCGCCATTTTGTCGTTGCCGCGCTCAACCGCGACTACACTCTGGTTATGGGAACGGTGGTGGTCATCGCGCTCTTCACTATTGTCTTCAACCTGATCGTCGACGTCCTCTATGGTGTCGTCGATCCGAGGGTGCGCTATGACTGATATCGCAGTTGCCGCACCGGTCGTCGGCCGATCCCTGTGGGGTGACGCCTGGGCGCGCCTCAAGGCCAATCGCGCGGCCATGTTCAGTCTGTATTATCTTGCCTTCATCACCGTCATCAGTGTGTTTGGGCCCTATTTCGTGCCGCACCAGTATACCACCATCTATGCCGACTATGTGCGCACGCCGCCGAGCTTCTCCGCCTATCCGCAGGCCGACATGATCGAAGGCGCTCTCGATGAGGCGATCAGGCGTATGCGCGTCGACATCAAGGATTGGCGGCAGGAGGGCAGCCGTGTGTTCGTTACCGTCAGATCGTCCAAGCCGATCGACGACCGCAACATTCGCTACCTTGATCGTTCCGATACCTTTGATGACACAAAGATCGAGAGCAAATCGCCGGATGGTCTCGAAATGGTGATGAGTGCCTCGATCAAGCAGCAATATTTCCTGTTCGGCACCGACAACACCGGCCGCGATCTGCTATCGCGAACGCTGATGGCCGGGCGCATATCGCTGGCCATCGGATTGCTTGCCGGCATTGTGGCCGTGGTCATCGGCGTGCTCTACGGCGCCACCGCCGGCCTTGCCGGCGGCAGGGTCGACGAGGTGATGATGCGTGTCGTCGACGTGCTCTATTCTTTGCCGTTCATCTTCTTCGTCATCATGCTGGTGGTGTTTTTCGGCAGGAACTTCGTGCTAATGTTCCTGGCCGTCGGCGCGGTGCTGTGGCTCGACATGGCGCGCATCGTGCGCGGACAGGCGCTGTCGATCCGCCGGCAGGAATATGTCCAGGCGGCGGAGGCGATGGGCGTCGGACAGCGTGGCATTTTGCTGCGCCACGTCATCCCCAATTTGCTCGGGCCGGTGGTGATCTACATGACGCTGCTGGTGCCGCAGGTCATCATCCTGGAAAGCTTCCTGTCGTTCCTCGGGCTCGGCGTCCAAGAGCCGATGACAAGCTGGGGCGTGCTGATCTCGGTCGGCGCCCAGAACATCGGCTCGGCCAACTGGCTGCTTTTGTTCCCGGCATTCTTTCTCGTCTCGACGTTGTTCGCGTTGAATTTCGTCGGCGACGGCCTGCGTGACGCGCTCGACCCGAAGGATCGTTGAGAGATGGCTGCTTCCGAAACCATCCTCAGCGTCAAGGACCTTCGGGTCCGCTTCCGCACCCTCGACGGTGTGGTGGAGGCGGTGAAGGGCATCAATATCCACGTCAAATCAGGCGAGACCGTCGCCGTCGTCGGCGAATCCGGTTCCGGCAAGAGCCAGACGATGATGGCGGCGATGAGCCTGCTCGCCTCGAACGGCGAGGCCACCGGCACCGTCGATTATCGCGGCCGCAATCTTTTGACCTTGAGCAAGCCCGAGCTCAACAAGATCCGCGGCCGCAAGATCAGCATGATCTTCCAGGAGCCGATGACGTCGCTCGACCCGCTCTATTCGATCGGCAACCAGTTGATCGAGCCGATCCGCAAGCATCGCGGGCTGGGCGCCGCGGCGGCGCGCGAGGAGGCGCTCAAGCTGCTGCGGCTGGTCCATATTCCCGATCCGGAGCGGCGGATGAAATCCTATCCGCACGAGTTGTCGGGCGGTCAGCGCCAGCGCGTCATGATCGCCATGGCGCTGGCCAACGACCCCGACATATTGATCGCCGACGAGCCGACGACCGCGCTCGACGTCACCATCCAGGCACAGATCCTCATGCTGCTCGCCGAATTGCAGCGCAAGCTCGGCATGGCGATCGTCTTCATCACCCACGACCTCGGCATCGTCCGGCGCTTTGCCGATCGGGTCTATGTGATGCGCTATGGCGAGGTGGTCGAGGAGGGCGAAGCGGAAGCGATCTTCGCCAACCCGCAGCACGCCTACACCAAGATGCTGCTTGCCGCCGAACCGACCGGCACCAAGGCGCCGCCGCCGCCGAATGCCCCTGTCCTGCTTGAAGGCAGGAACGTCGAGGTGACCTTCAAGATCGGCGGCGGATTTCTTGGCGGCGAGCCGCTGCTGCTGCGCGCCGTCGATCGCATTTCGATACGGCTGAAGCGCAACCAGACGATCGGCATCGTCGGCGAATCCGGCTCGGGAAAATCGACGCTCGGCCGCGCCTTGCTGCGGCTCCTGCCCAGCGACGGCATCATCCGGCTTGGCGACCGCGACATTTCCCACGCCGATCGCCAGGCGATGCGGCCGCTGCGGCGCGAATTACAGCTCGTCTTCCAGGATCCATTCGGCTCGCTGTCGCCACGCATGACCGTCGGCCAGATAATCACCGAGGGGCTGCTGGTCCACGAGCCCAATCTGTCGGGCAGGCAGCGCGATCTCCGCGCGGTCGATGCATTGCTAGAAGTCGGGCTCGACCCGAACACGCGCAACCGCTATCCGCACGAATTCTCCGGCGGCCAGCGGCAGCGCATCGCCATTGCGCGCGCCATGATACTCAAGCCTAAAGTGGTGGTGCTGGACGAGCCGACCTCGGCGCTGGACCGCTCCGTGCAGAAGCAGATCGTCGAATTGCTGCGCAAGCTGCAGGCCGACCACGAGCTGTCCTATCTGTTCATCAGCCACGATCTCGCCGTCGTGCGCGCCATGGCCGACTACATCATCGTCATGAAGCAGGGCAAGATCGTCGAAGAGGGACCGGCCGAGGCGATCTTCAGTAATCCGCAGGCAACCTACACACAGACACTGATGGCCGCGGCCATCGATGTCACGCGATTTCGCCTGAGCGCATAGCGATTGGTCAGAACTGCGGCGGATAGTGGTTGTTTCGGGAACAAAAACAGCTAAGCCGCTGTTGAGCGGCCCGAGACATAGGTGACGATTTGTACCGGACACATAGGTAACACTTTTCGGTTTTTGCCGGGAGGTGTTGATGCCGTGGAGAGAGTGTTCGGTGAT
>NZ_JAMYUV010000021.1:0-89479 GCF_040323405.1 Mesorhizobium sp. M0048
GCGACGCATCCACACCAGATACGACCGATGTGCTCACACCTTCCTGTCGGCGATCGCCTTCGCTGCAGCCTTCATCTTCTGGATCAATGAGTCCTGACCCTAGAGGCCGCTGGGCCTCGACGACCAGCGAGCGTAAGAGGAGGCCCTGTGCTGGCTGACAAAACTTGCGCGCTGGGCCACGGAAAAGCATCATTCGAACGAACACTTTCGTCGAGACGAGGAAGGGCAGTTAGCCGGTCGCCGGCGCTTTGAAGCTCTCCGGCAAGCCATGGTGGCGGCTGTGCGTCGACAGAAAACGCCGGATCATTCCCGGCGCGGCCGAGCTGACGATTCCTTGATCGGCATTGCACCAGAGCGCCCCGCGTATTGGATTCACAATCTGAAGTCCCGGCAAAGTCCTTGTCTTTATCCGTTACCACCACACACTCATTCGCATCGGCGACGGCAGCGATGATCATGTCGAGTCCGCTGCGCGACTGGCCGGCCGCTTTCCCCTCTGCCGTCAGCCGTACCCAGATCAGCCCGGCCCTGTCGTCGAGGATACGGCGCGCAAACAGCGCCTTGCGGCCCTTCGGACCCAGAGAGTCATTTCTTGAGTGCGTCGCGCTTGTTGCCCCGCGGCTTCCCGCGGCGGTTTTCAGCAACGGTGAGCGAGGCGATGAACAATCCTCGTCGCGCTGGCTCGACATCCATACCAGGAGCGATTCCGGGTAGCGCGTCACAGGTCGACCTTACGCCGTTCTTGACGAGGCCGCGCTAGGTCGACTTCGGAACGAACAACAGGGGATGCAAGCCCTGAGGTACCGCCTTTCTGAGGGGCTCTCCAGAAGTCGCTATTTTGGTTGATGGCCGTGCGCAACCTGTCGGCGTCAGCGCCGCCTTCAGCCAGGCGGTTGACGGAGCGGATCAGCCCAGATCGAGATCCCGGCCGACCACCTCGAAGCGCGCAATGCCTCGCTCGGTCAGGCGTCTCCTGTAGTCATCGATTGCGCGCGTGAGGACTCTTGTTCATTTGGTCGTGTGGAAAATCCGTGTTCTCCAAGAACCGTCGAGGCGTCAGATGCCGTTTGAAGCCGAGACAACTAACTATCATTGGGCGACTAGCGGCTCAACGGCTCCGGAAGCAAGCAGCCCCCGATGCTCGTTCAACATTCGAAGTCGCAGCGAGCAAGTCTTTCCACGTCCGGGTACGCCCTGCTGCTTCGACCGCTCCTTTTGTCTTGCGGATTCAGGAATTCGAGCTTTTGGGTTGTTTCCGATCATCCATTTGGGGAAACGACCGATGCCCGCGAGCAAGGTTTTATGGGGCCAGGTCCTCACCGTCTTTCTGATCGTCATCGCGACAACATGGGGGGCGACACAGTGGACGGCAGGGCGGCTCGGCTTTCAAAGCCAACTCGGTCCACCGTGGTTCGAACTGGCTGGACAGCCCGTTTATCCGCCGCCAGCCTTTTTCTGGTGGTGGTTTTTCTACGACGCCTACGCGCCGGAGGTCTTCCTCGGGGGCGCGGCGATTGCGGCGAGCGGAGGCCTCATGGCGATCGCTGCAGCGATCGGGATGTCGCTGTGGCGGGCGCGCGAGGCAAAGGACACCACGACCTACGGCTCGGCGCGCTGGGCGACGCGACACGAAGTCGAGGCCGCTGGGATGATCGGTCAGGATGGAGTGGTGCTGGGTATGTTGGACCGACACTATCTGCGTCATAACGGTCCGGAACACGTGCTATGTTTCGCACCGACCCGCAGCGGCAAAGGCGTCGGCCTGGTCGTGCCGTCACTACTGACCTGGCCGGGTTCGGCGATCGTCCACGACATCAAAGGCGAAAACTGGGAACTGACGGCCGGATGGCGGGCCCGCTTCGGCCAGGTGCTTCTGTTTGATCCGACCAATGCTGGATCCGCAGCGTACAATCCTCTGCTGGAGGTGCGACGCGGCGAGTGGGAAGTTCGAGATGTGCAGAACGTAGCGGATGTCCTGGTCGACCCAGAAGGCACATTGGAACGTCGCAACCACTGGGAGAAGACCAGCCATGCGCTGCTGGTCGGCGCCATACTGCACGTGCTCTACGCGGAGAAAGACAAGACCCTCGCTGGCGTGGCGAACGTCCTTTCCGATCCACAGCGGCCAATCGAGACAACGCTGCGCGCCATGATGCTGACGCGGCATTTGGGCGACGCCGGTCCGCATCCCGTCGTGGCGTCGGCCGCACGGGAACTGCTTAACAAGTCCGAAAACGAACGCTCGGGCGTGCTCTCGACGGCCATGAGTTTTCTGGGCCTCTACCGCGATCCAGTTGTGGCCAAGGTGACCTCACACTGTGACTGGCGGATCGCAGACCTCGTCGAGGAGACACGGCCGACGACGCTCTATCTGGTCGTGCCGCCATCGGACATTAGTCGCACAAAGCCGCTGATCCGACTGGTGCTTAACCAGATCGGCCGCCGACTGACGGAGGATCTCCACGCGAAGGATCACCGACAGCGTCTTTTGATGATGCTGGACGAGTTCCCCGCGCTCGGCAGGCTCGATTTCTTCGAAAGCGCGCTGGCCTTCATGGCCGGCTATGGCATCAAGTCGTTCCAGATCGCACAATCGCTCAACCAGATCGAGAAGGCCTACGGACCGAACAATTCCATCCTCGACAATTGTCATGTGCGGGTGAGCTTCGCCACGAATGACGAGAGGACAGCCTGCCGCTGGCCGGCCACAAAGACAATCATGCCGGGCTGATGACCAAGGATCAGATGGCAGCCTTTCGCGCTTCGATGTCAATCGATGAGGGGCGGGAGTGGGATCCCTTCGAAGGTTTGGATATCGGCAAGGTTGATCTCCGACGCTTCCTCGATGCGGTGCCTTTCGCCGCGAAAGGCCGACGCCGCCGACACGCCCAGCGCATCCTCGTCCCCGATCGTCTCGGCCCGGAAGCCAAGGGCAGCGTTTCCACCCAGGTCGGCTTCGGCAGGATCCTGGATGAGATTGCACGGGCCGGCGGGCCGCTTGCCGACGCGATCGTCACGACGTCGCCCGATGTCACCGTTTCAACCAATCTCGGCCCCTGGGTCAACCGGCGCGGCCTGTTCGCGCGTCGCTCGCTTGCCGACACGTTCCGTAGCGAACGCATAGCCTCGGCGCAGAAATGGGAATTCGGCCCATCTGGCCAGCACATCGAGCTCGGTATCGCCGAGAACAATCTATTCATCTTGCTGTCGGCGCTCGGGCTGTCTCATTCGATCTTCGGCAAGCGGCTGCTACCGATCGGCACGCTCTACGATCCGTTCATCCAGCGCGGTCTCGATGCGCTCAACTATGCCTGCTATCAGGATGCGCGCTTCCTCCTTGTAGCCACGCCATCCGGAGTCACACTGGCGCCGGAGGGTGGCGCGCATCAGTCGATCGCCACCCAGTTGATCGGCATGGCGCAGGACGGGCTTGCCGCCTACGAGCCGGCATTCGTCGACGAGTTGGGCGTCATCATGCGCTTTGCGCTGGATTATATGCAGCGCGACGGCGACGCCGTGCAGTCGGAGCGTACCTGGCTGCGCGACGAGACCGGCGGCTCGGTCTATCTACGGCTCTCGACGCGCCCGGTCGAGCAGATCATTCGTCCTATGGAGCCTGAGCTCGAGCAAGACATTGTCGACGGCGGCTATTGGCTGCGGCGTCCCGGTCCGAATGCCGAGGTGATCGTCGCCTATACAGGCGCCGTCGCGCCGGAAGCCATCGAGGCGGTCGGCATGATGGCCGAGGACCGTCGGGACGTCGGTCTTCTGGCCGTGACTTCGGCCGATCGCTTGAACGCAGGCTGGACGGCGGCAAGCCGCGCACGTGAGCGCGGCCTTGTTCATGCCAGAAGCCATGTCGAAAGGCTGCTCGCCGACCTTCCGGCTCATTGTGCGATCGTCACCGTCGCAGACGGCCACCCAGCGGCACTTGGCTGGCTCGGCTCAGTCTACGGCCATCGCACGCGTAGTCTCGGCGTCGAGCACTTTGGCCAGTCGGGGACAATCGGTGATCTTTATCGCCACTTCGGAATCGACGCCAATTCCATAGCGACAGCCGCCGACCGGATCGCTGGTGGGCGCCCCATCCGCTATCTGCGCGCGCTGGATTGATGCTGTGAGTCGCCGTCCGGGATCGTCGGCGTAGCCAGCCGCCAATCGCGTTCGTGGCGAAGCGAGGGTAACTCGCCATCGGTGCTGCCGGACATCTGCACGAGCTCCTGAAGCGGGAGATTGGCATCGTGTTCGCTAACAGCACAGCGCAATTCGTGTTCCTCCCGCACGGTTGACATTCCTCCTTCAACGGCCATGCTGCATTGCAACATGGCTATCGAGTTCGGCATGAACGCTTTGCGCGCGGGCCGGGCTGGTTCTCAACCTCCATGCGTCACTCGAAACAGGCGACAAGTTCGCGCTGCACGATTTCGCGCCAGGCTCCAAGGTGCGCAAGTACGGAGACGTGATCGGCCGCCTTGCAGCTCCGGCCGTCGCAGGCGACCATGTCCATGTTCACAAACTTGAAAGTCTGCGCGGCGTTGAACTGCGCCCGCTTCGAAGCGCACGACGATGCCCGTGCGTGATGAAGTTGGGTCGATCGGCGAGAGCGGGCCGATCGATCTCCTTTCTTGCTTGGCAGGCGTCAGTGCACCGTAGTCGGCCGTTCGAGTAATCTGGCGTCAAACAATCGTTGTTTGCAATTGCGCAAGCCGAGTTTTCCAAATAGGAACGCCAGAGATCAACAAGGGAATGATTTTGATGGACGAAGCAATTTGGCAGAGAAATGCTGATCTTTTAGGACTGACAGCAGATATCGTCGCCGCCTATGTCCAGAGCAACGCAACGCCGGTGGCGGATCTGCCGAATTTGATCGCCAGCGTTAATTCTGCGTTGTCTGGCCTGGCTATGCCGGTCGCTGCACCCTCGCCAATACTTACGCCCGCGGTAAATCCCAAGAAGTCGATCTTTCCCGAATACATCATCAGCCTTGAGGACGGGCGCAAGTTCAAGTCGATGAAGCGCCACCTGGGCTTGCTTGGCATGACACCTGATGAGTACAGAGCCAAGTGGGGTTTGGCGTGGGACTATCCTATGGTAGCGCCCAGCTATGCGGCTCAGCGGTCTGCGCTTGCCAAAGCTGCCGGTCTCGGCCGCAAGGCGGGTGCCAAAACCGCGCCAAAGAAAGCACCAGCAAAGCGCAAGGCCAAGGCCTGACAGTGCATGACAGTCGGGCCAGGCCATCAGGTCTAGATGGTCTTCGCGACAGAGTTGTTGCGTCGGTCTCCGGCGCGGCCGAAGTTCTGCTGAGAGATTGGCCGAGGAGCGCCTGACCCGGCGGCAGCGCCGGTGGCCCCGTTCATCAGGGGGGCCGTGCCCCGCCGTGCGAATATCCGTTTCCACGCCCGTGATGGTCCGGCAGACGGCGACCGCCTTGGACATCGAAACCGGGCGGTGCGATAGCGCAGCGCCTCTTTCGTTGCCGGATCGGCCTGGTTGCCGGACTCATTGGCGAAGCGAACAGCCTGCGGTGACGATGTTTTCGATTTCCGAGCTTGCCTGCGCTTCAAGCAGAGGCATCGAGTTGATCAGGGCCGCCTGGTTGGGAATGAGCTGTCCGGACACGCACAGTTCCGCCAGTGCTGCTCGCGCCGCGATGCAGGCCTTCAGCACCGCCCTAGTCTCCACATCCTGGCGCGAAGGAAAGGGCGGGAGGGGCGAAACGGTCGGCCAATCCTCATGCGATCAGCATGTCGGGCGGGGTCAGCATGTCGGGCGGGGTATGTCGTCGACAACGACATGTCGTCAAATCATGTCGATAGAATCGCAATCCATCGACATAATCGGGGCGCCGCAAGCGGCCCTCCCGATGCTCCAACTTGCTTACAATTCCACTCACCTGAAAGACAGTGAGGGCGGCTTGGGAACATTGACTTCGGCATCGGTGAAGAGATTGGGAAACAGCCGTTCCCTGAAATCGAGAGGAAAAGCGATCCGCACCGGTGTCTTCGGAGTGTCAGACTTCAGGAAACCGCGATCGACGAGATCTGATAATGTGTTCCGTGCCGTGCGCTCGGATGTCTTCAGCACGAAGTTAGCATCGCCACGGGGCAGCCTACCGTGCCGCAATACTGCCGCCACCAGATCAGCTGCCCGTTTGTCGTCGACGAGATCCTTCACCAGGGCGCGGTAGCGAGCCTCGAGCCGTCCGAGGTCGAACATCGTGGTCGAGAACCGCACCTGGTCGAGCGCGACTGTCAGGAACCATTCGACGAAATCCTTGAGTGCTGATTCCGAAAGATTTCCTCGGCCGTCGCGGTCGCCCTGTCTTGGGCTGTCGGCGTGATCCATCATGCGCTTGTATTCGCCCCGATCCTTCAGCCCACGAGCGAGACCACGAGATATCGACCACAGGCCATTGCCGCCGATCCCGGCCTTGAGCGCCATGGCGTGAGACATCAGCCGACTGACGCGGCCGTTGCCGTCTGGAAACGGGCCAATTGAGGCGATGATGAGCTGACGCAATCGCGATGATTCGCAGGCTGGCCTGCCTTTCGGCCATCGCAAACCGTTTCTGGAAATACTCCATAAAGACCACCATCCTGTCAGACGATGGCGGCTGATGGCGCCCGACAACGACATCATGATCTGCGGACAACCGAAACTCGCCGGGCACGATCTCGGCCTTGGTGCCGTCAGGATTGTCGATGAACCGGAATTCCTCTGGCATCCCGCCGTAAAAGGCACGATGAACCCACCGGATGAAATCGATCGAAGTCGGGCTCGGCAGTTCCCCACGCAAACCGAGACCATCAATCATCCTCTGAACTTCGATATGGGCCTTGGCCTCCAAGGCGAGAGGTCGGCGTTCAGGATCAATCTCGGCTCCGGCCAATGCACTCTCGATATCTCGAGGTCGGGTGTTGTGGCCTTGGTCAAGTTCGAATAGTAAGAATTCATGACGCGCACGAGATCGGCTAGACTAGTTCGGCAGCCGATTCCGGATGCAGGCCTCGGCCGAGGTCATCGGCGGCCTTCTGCAACTCGATCGCGAGATCTGCCAGGACGGTCGGTACCGCGTCGCCAAAAAACAGTGGCTCGATGCGGGCAGGGGTTTCAAGCATTATTTGCCGATCTCAATAGTTCTCAATTGCCTGCAATGTAAGGCATTCGAGAAATAAATCAGCATAATTGCCGATATTGATTGCCGATCTCTCTTGCCGATGCCGGCCGCCGATCGGGAGGCGAACCCGAAATGCCTCAAAGGTCGACCGGGCAGGGCGCGACTGGAATTACCGATGGCGTCAGTGCCATTGGGCTGAGTTGCTCGTCGGTCGGAGCAAAAGGATGTGCCGGAAGGCAGCGGCCTGCCTCCGAGTTGCTCTATGCGTCAGTGGGGCGCGTGAACGCTTTGCTCTGCTAACCCCATGATGGCGAGTGCCAGCAATTTCCTTGGTGGCTCCATCTTGACTCTTGCGCTTTCGGCCAGCGGGGCTCGCCGTCCTCCAGGGGCGACGCGCCCAGGGAGCGCAGATCATGGCCTCGTTCGAGGCCGAGCAGAAGCAGCGGGTGTTGGAGCGATGTGGAGCAACCCGAGCGTATGCCGAAAGGTCGTGACTCATGCGCAGTCCTCCGGTCCGCGCCGCCCAGGGCGTGCCGCAGCACTGTGATCTCTTCGCACCCGGTCGCATCCCGCGCTGGGGCGCCCCCGCTCCGATACTGGCCCGCTCGATGCGGTAATGACCCGAGGCCTGCCAAGAAAATCGGTCCGGCTATTTGCGAACGATGCCGCGCAATCGACGCTGCGCCGCCGTCTCTTTTATTGCGCCAGCAATCTTGCGGACAAATGCGGGACTGAACGCGCCGATCGGCGTCGTCGCCACCAGATCATAGGCTTCATCGACCTGCACCCGGTTATATTCGTCTAGGATCAGCCATGACGGATAATCGAGGCCGCCGCGGCGGCATTCGATTTCGCTGATGGCAAGATGCGGGCGCGACCGGTCGGGTTTTTGCGACGTCAGCGGAAAGAGAAACAAGGCTGCGGGCGTCGCTAGCGTCCGGACAACGACGCAAACTGGCCTCGCCTTGCGTCCGGATTCCTCGCCGGCGTCTGCTTCCCGCGCCCATAGGTAATAATATCGGAGCAGATCGCCGGCTTTAAGCATCGGGCTTGTCGCCGGAAATTATTGCATCCAGTCCATTCATGAGTTCATTGTGGACTTCATCCGGCGCGTCCTCGAGCGTATAGGCGACCGAATGCGGCTGGCCGACGAGCTGGTGGTACTGAGCAGCGGACAGGATGACGAGCTTTTCCTTGCCGCGCTTGGTCAGGGCCACCGGCTCAATCAATGCCGTTTCGAGGATTTCGCCTGACACGCGGTTCATGTCCGAGAATGTGAATTGTTTCATCGCCGTACGTCCTTTTGAAGTACCTACAATAGGTAATTCACTAAGAAAAGCAAGAATGGTAGCGGGCGAACGCCGCCATTCTTGTCAGGATCCACCGCTCTTATCAGGATCGATTCGCTCGAAAGAGCGGCATTGTCCGTTTATTGCTGAGTGCGGCCCGCGCGGTCTGGAACGCGTAGCCGTCCCAATCCACCCACGCCTCCCAGCCTTGCGCGTGGCGCGTCCGCGAGGCCTCGCTCCATGCCGTCAGCCTTGTCGCTCACAGCTTCTGTGTGGTGACAACTCTGTCGCGTTCCGCACCGCTCATTGAAGACAACATCCGGCGGTACGAGTCTCCCATCGCTGCCGCCGCGTGTTTTCTTCCGACATCCCGGTTCTCGAGCTGGAGAAATCCGAGAGTGGTGCGTCCGAACGAATTTCGGAGCTCATACTCGAAGGCATCAGGCTGGGGGCGGAGGGGGTTGCGCTGGGTTGCGCGGGCATGGCTGATTTTGCATCCGCCGCTCCAGCGCAAGCAGGATATTCCCGTGGTGGATGGAGTCGGCGCTGCAGTTGGTCTTGCGCAGACCCTGATACGCTGCGGCGTCGCGCCTTCCAAACGTGGCGTGTGGGCCATGCCGGCGCGCGCGAAGACGCTGGACAGGTTCGAACGACCAGGAGCGATTCGTACCTGATTCTATGTTCCTTTCACGACTCTCGGCTTAATCGGCCGGCGGGATTGGGCCGCGCTCTCGAGTGTCAAGGCCAACCGCTTCTCGTCTTCGATGGCGCGATCGACTGCCTCGATTTCCTCTTGGAGGACCTTCAGCTCGACTCCGTAGCTGGAGCCGTCGCTGTCGCCAATTTGAAAGCCACTTGCCCGCATTGCGTCGCGAGTATGGTGCACGTTACGGACTCCTTCGCGTCGAGTCGCGACCAGAATTTCCCTGAATTCTCTAAGACGTTCAACGTGATTGCGAGCCATTTGCGTTCTCCTATTTCGTCGTCATCGTCGCTGACGGCGATTCAGCCGACAAAAACCTACGGCGCAGAAGGTTTAAGCGCCTCTAAGAGATACGCTCGACAGAGCATGAATGCGGAAGGTCAAATTTGAACGTCTTGCAATAGTTTGAAGCACGGCAGCTGGAGAGACGCTTCGGCCGAGCGCCTCTGCTGCTCGGCGCTCTTGCTGGTTCCTCCGGCTTCAGGATTGCGAGGGTCCATCTGTGAGCGTGCAGCGCCGCATGGTCTCATGTCTGCTAAGCGGCGCAGTCACGACTACAGTTGGCAAATCGCCGGATCGGCCCATCACTCCCAACGGCGCGCCTGAGATCGCCTGCGCTCGGTTTTATTGGTCCGAAAACCTCACGCTCACTCCGCGCTGCCGAAAATAAGCCTGCATCAACTTGCGGCCCGAGCGATTGTTCTGCGCCAACTTGGTCGGATCGAACACCGCCTGTTTTATCCCCTCTCGTGTGAGCGCTGCCTTGAGCGTCGCGATACCTGCGTCGATGTCGGCATTGCCCGCCCGGAGCGAGGCATAGATACTTTCGGTCGCCTCGGCCACGGTCAGTTCGCTCACAGATGTCGTCCTTTCGTACAGGGCGGCGGCTTAGCATGGATTCGCGGCTCGCCGATACCGATGAGACCGTCATTGGAATCCTGTCGGCGGCGCTGACGTAGCGGTATTACTCGACCGGCGACGAGGGCGTGCTGCGGCTCGGCGTGATGACATACCTTTATGGGGACCTAGTCTAACTGCGTGAGAGATCGAAAAGACCTTCCACGCCAGCAATTTACCCCGAACCAACAAATCACTGAGGAGACAATTCCCATGAAAGCGATCGTAGTGACGGACCAGGCTGCAGGAACGGCCGGAATGAAGCTGGGGCAGCGGCCCGAACCGCAGGCGGCAATAAACGATGTCGTCGTACAAGTTCATGCGGCGGGATTCGTCAACACCGAACTGGAGTGGCCTTCGACCTGGGCCGATCGGGCCTTCCATGACCGGACGCCGTCGATCCTCGGCCATGAGCTGGCCGGTGTGGTCACGGCCCTCGGCTACGGCACCACGGGGCTTTCGATCGGTCAGCGGGTGTTCGGCCTCGCCGACTGGCATCGCGACGGCACGCTCGCGGAGTATGTCGCCTTGGAGGCACGCAATCTCGCACCGCTGCCCGGCGACGTCGACTTCACGGTTGGCGCAAGCTTGCCGATCTCCGGCCTGACCGCGTGGCAGGGACTGTTCCAGCACGGCCGCCTTCGGGCGGGGCAGAGCGTTCTCGTGCATGGCGCGGCCGGTGCCGTCGGTTCGATGGTGGCGCAGCTTGCAAGGGAGGCCGGAGCTTATGTCATCGGCACCGGACGCGCCGCCGACCGCCAGAAGGCGCTCGACTTCGGTGCAAATGAATTCATCGATCTCGGGAATGACACCCTGGAAGAGGTCGGCGGTGTCGATCTGGTGTTCGATGTCATCGGCGGCAATATTCAGAAACGGTCCGCAACGCTGGTCCGGGCCGGAGGAACGCTTGTGACAGTCGTCGGACCAACGGATATTCGACCTGCAGATGGCCTGACGGTTGACTTCGTCGTCGAGGCTGATCGAGCCCAGCTTTCGGAGATAGTTCAGCGGATCCGGGATGGACGACTGCGGACGAACATCGGCAAGGTCTCGAGCATGGATGATGCCGTCGCCACCTTCAACTCAACCGAGCGACGCACGGGAAAGACAGTCATCAGCGTTCGTCCGTAAGAACGCGGGGAGAGAGGGCGGTCCCTCTCTCCTCGTCTACTCCCATCAGCAAGATACCATCAGCAAGATAATTGCCTCGGCCATGCCGGTCTTCGTCGCTTAGACTCTCCGTGTCGCGATCGGTGTATTGGCGCTGTTCCCCTCCGCGAGGCCCCGCAATGGCTGCAGGACTACCGCGACGACGTCGGTGCGCCGGACCTCCAGTCGGCCGTGTCGGTGAGCGCAGGGTGGAGCGTCTTCGCGATGGAGGACGGAGCGGTCTACAACACCTACCGCCGCTATCCACCGCTTGTGGGGCCGCCCTACGCGCCGTTGCTCGAGTTCGTGCCAAAGCCGTGACATCCACAACTTGCGCGCCTGCCTTGGCGAAGCGGGCATTCGCCAATAGAGAGCGTGTCATGCAAGCACGTGACCGCTTCTTATCGCGGGGATGTTCCTAAGGCGGAGGCCCTAAAATCAGCCGCAAGCGAAGAAGATGCAGATGCGGAATTGGCGTGCCGTCCTCGCCGCTTCCGCCTCGGCAGCGCGAGCAAGGTCTTCGACCCACTGCTGATGATAGCGGTAGAGCCCACCGGGGTGCTTGCGTCCGAGCACGTCGAGGAACCAAGGGCCCTGCTGCGTCTCTTCCGTCAGCACATGGCAACCCGTGTCCGTGGGAGTGATGAACCAACCGTGATAGGCGGTAGAGCGGGTCTCGTCGCCGTCGACCACCGTTTTCCACGCGAGCCTGTGGCCGGGCTCGCACTCCGTCACGACAAGGCTCATCGGAAATCCAGCCGTCACCCGACTGAATCTGGTTCCGAGCGCCAGTTTAGGTTCACCGGTCAGGATCTTAACCTGATCCTCAGGAGGAAAGTAGCTCGACCAGTTCTCGGCGTCGACCAGCAGCTCCCACACCACTTCAGGCGGGGCTTTCACGTCAATGTCATTGAGCGCGTAGATCGACGAAATCTTCGGGTCGAAATGGTCAGGCCACATTACACGATCATACATGGCTCAAGCCTGCTTCTTGAAGAGATCTTTGAAAATTAAAGGCGCCCAAGTGTTTCCTCGCGCCTGAATGAGCAGCCCACCCTCTGCGAGCCTTCCAAGGTTGACCGGTGCATAGCCGAGTTGCTCGACCAGCGTGGACACCACCCGAAGGGCGCTGTCCTTGTCGCTGGAGAGAAAAACCACTCGCCGCCAGCCGTCGATGGAGGGCTCCTGAGCAAGGACGCCTGCAGGCAGGTGGTTGAACGCCTTGACAAGCGCGGCAGCGCCAAACGCCTTGGCGACCACGGCCGAAGACGGGAGGCTGCCCAAATCGCTTGGTGAGACGCCGTAGGCGTTCGTCACATCGATAATGATCTTGCCCCGCCAGTCCTTGGCAGTGTTCGCAACCTCCCCGTGCGCCCAGAACGGAGCCAGCAGGATAATATCGGCCTTGATCGCTTCGTTCAGGGAACTGGGGATGACCGTGGTTCCGATGACCGTTGCGAGCGGCGCGAGCGCCTTGGGCGCACGTGTGCTTGCTATGGCCACTTCGATACCCTTGCGGCCGAACATTTTCGCGAGCGCCTGACCGACGGCCCCGGCGCCTATGATTGCGTAAGTCATTTCATATCTCCAGATCGGCGAATTGCCGGTACGTTCTGGAGCTTAGCTAAGGTCGTGGAGCCTCAACCGGGATTGGCGATTTCTCGACAGCGGTTATGCATCGGCGCACCATTCGCGGATTGATCGCGCCTCGGCGTCCCAGTGGAGGTCGACATCCGTGGCCAGGGACAGCGAACTCGAGGACTCCCTCACCCGCATCCGTGAGACGATAGCCTGAGGGCAGTTTCTCGAACAGGTACGCGCCGAGGCGCTGTTCCAGTTGGGCAATGCGTCGCAGCACAGTCGAGTGGTTTACCTTGAGGCGCTCGGCGGCGGCCCGAACCGAGCCTTCGCGCGAGATGACAAGAAAGTAGCGAACGTCGTCCCAGCCGATCATGTGGTGCAACCTTGCACCGCAAGCTGCGGTGTTGAAACACGCATTGAATAGCATGAATGGTGCGAATCTCTTCGTCGACCCCACAATTCTAGTTTCGCTGCAGCTCCCATACCTCGGCAATCGGCTATTCTGCGGCATTCGCAGCCAGTGCGAACACCATCCCCTGGGAACAGGCGGTGCGCCAACGCACAGCCGCTGTCGAGAAATCGTCAATCCCGCCTGAGCGCGTTCGATCCCATTTGCTTGCAAGGGGGCGAGATGATCGTCGGCCCTGGACGAACGAAAAGGAGAAGCCGACATGGGAAGACTTGATGGTCGGACAGCCGTTGTCACCGGTGCGGCAAGCGGCATCGGCCTTGCCACCGCGAAGCGGTTTGCGGCCGAGGGCGCAGTAGTCGTGATGGTGGACCAGCACGGCGAGAAGGTTCGACGTGCCGCGCAGGCGTTGGGGCGGGGCATGGATCCGGTCCTCGCCAACATCACGAAGACGGCGGCGGATCTCGCTGCTCTTCGCGACCACGTCGCCAAGACCTACGGCTTCGCCGACGTCCTGTTTGCCAATGCCGGCGTCGCTACGTTCGCGCCGGTCGGCGAAGTGAGCGAAGAAGCGTTCGATCGAACCGTCACGACCAATTTGAAGGGCACATTCTTCACCGTGCAAACGCTGTTGCCGGTGCTCCGCGACGGCGCCTCAATCATTCTCGCGTCGTCCGTGTCGGGCTCGAAGGGCGCTCCGGCTTTCAGCGTCTACTCGGCCACCAAGGCTGCGGTCCGCTCCCTCGCGCGGACCCTCACCTCGGATCTGAAGGCCCGCCATATCCGCGTAAACGCTCTCGCCCCCGGGAACACCGAAACGCCCATCGGCGTAAATGCCGGGCTGTCCCAGGAGCAGAGCGATGCCTTTTTCGCGCACACTGCCCTCGACACGCCGCTGGGCAGGAACGGTCAAGCCAACGATATCGCTGGGGCCGCGCTCTACCTCGCGTCCGACGACAGTTCGTTCGTGACCGGCATCGAGCTGACCGTCGACGGGGGCTTCGCGCAGGTGTGAGCCCGGGCCGATGGCGCTGAGGGGCCGCCGCTAATGTCGGCATCGGTCGACCACTTCGCGCAGGCAGGTACGGCACTTTTTTCGTTTTGTCCCAACACGGAGAACAACATGTTCGAGGCAATCAAATGGCCGGCAGACCTGACGCCCAGCCGATCCCCGATCCATTTCACCAACGAACTTGAGGTCGCGGCCTCTGCTGAAACGATCTGGTCGTTGCTCGTGGATCCCGCAGCTTGGCCTGGTTTCTACCCGGGCGTCGAGCACGTTCAGTTGCTTGATGGGCACGAATCGCTTCGCCTTGGCACACGGTTCGAAACCAACCTGGCCGGCCAGGACGTCTTCGCGTCAGTGCAGGAGTTCGAGCCCATGACGCGCATTGCGTGGGGCGGCTACCCGAAGGCGCGGTGACTTCGAAGGCCTATCACGCATGGATTATCACGCCCACGGCGAATGGATGCCACCTCTGGACCGAGGAGACGATGCAGGGCCCGTTCTGGATCGAATTGGGCAAAAAAGCCCCCGATGTTTTGTGGCGCACGCACGAGAAGCTCCTTGAGGATCTCGCCAAGGTCGCAACCGAATGCACTGCCTCACCCATCAAGTAAACAGCCGTCGCTGTCGCAGTCCGAAAGTGAAGGAATAGACTCATGAACATCGACCTTAAGGGCCGCAAGGCCGTTGTAACGGGTTCCACGGCGGGCATCGGTCGCGCCATCGCCGAAGGACTGGCGCGCGCGGGCGCTCCGGTTGTGATCAACGGCCGTGGCGAGGAACGCGTCGCCACAGCGCTTCGCGAGATTCGCGAGCTTTCCCACAGGCTGATCTGACGGGCGTTGCGGCTGACCTGGAGACAGCCGAAGGGGCCGGAGCTCTGTTCGCACAGGCGCCCGATGCGGATATTCTCGTCAACAATGTGGGCACAGCGCGCCCGAAGACTTTCTTCGATCTCGCCGATGACGACTGGCTAAGCCTATTCCAGCTCAACGTCATGAGTGGCGTTCGCGCCGCACGCCACTATGTGCCGAAGATGACAGCGCGGGGTTGGGGACGGGTCGTATTCATCAGCAGCGAATCCGCCCTCAATGTCCCGAAAGAGATGATCGACTATGGCATGACCAAGACGGCGCAACTCGCTATTTCGAGGGGGCTTGCCGAAGCGGTCGCCGGAACGGGAGTGACAGTTAACGCGGTCCTCCCTGGCCCAACGAGGTCCGAAATCCTGTCGAATATGATGAATGAGCTGGCGCACTCGCAAGGCATCAGCCAAGAGGAAGCGGAGCAAGTGTTCTTGACGACGATGCGCCCGACAACACTGATCAATCGATTTGCGACGACCGAAGAAGTAGCCAACATGGTTGTTTACGTTTGTTCGGAGCAAGCGTCAGCGACGAGTGGTGCCGGTCTGCGCGTCGACGGCGGTGTACTTCGGTCAATCGTCTAAAAGTGTACGGATTATAAACCAGCTTCCCTAGCGCGAGTCGACGTCGCCAGTGAGTTCCGTCGCGGCCGAGATCACTTTCACCATCTCGCGCATCCGACCCTGCAGGCGCTCCGATGACGGGTTACGGAGCGTGTTGCGGTGGACACCGGTCAACTGGGCCAGGTTGGCCACCTTCACACCCAGTGCCTGCGACAGGTGCTTCGGCGAGATATAAGGCGTGCGCGGCTCCTCAAGGCTATCGACAAAGCCTAAAACCACCGTGGAATGTGCGAGCTGTGCTTGGCAAGTGAACAGAGGCCTGACGCCTTCCAGCGCACTGCTTGTCCGTCCTCATCCGGAGCGGTTGCTAGCGCACCAATGCGCCTATATCGGCCATTGAGGTGACTGTTGCCACTGCCTGAAAGCAGGCATTGTTGGCGCCTTTCTGCAGGTCGCGTTTTCACAACACCGTCGTTGATTTCTCCTTTTGTGCGAGTAGCTGCAGAAGGTTGAGACGGGACACTCGCCCGCTTCAGTAATTACACCAGGCCGGCCTTGTGAAGCCCGTCTACCACTAGCTCGAAATCGTCTGGGTTCTTGTAGGGCAACACTTTGCGGCGGTGTTCCAGAGAATAATCAGGGTTGACGCGGAATAATTCCTGCCACTCATGTCGAGCTTCGTCGTAGCGCCCCAGATGGCCGTAGCTTGCCGCCAGGAGCACGCGTGAGATGTCGGTGTCAGGGTTACGAACAAGTCGCCGCTTAAGGATCCTGATTGCCTGTTCGTACCTGCCCAATTGGAACGTCGCTTGTGCCTGGAAGTGGAGGAATATATCCGGATAATACGGGTTCAAGGCAATTCCCCGATCGAAACACGCAAGCGCCTCCTCGGACCTCCCCGAATAGTGCAGCGCATTGCCGAGGCTTTCGTGCCCCTCAGCAAGGTTTGGTGCGAGGGAGATCGCACGCTCGGCTTCGCGGATGGCCACGTCGTGCCGTCGCAAATACAGACTGATAATGCCCAGCGCCCAGTGCCCGTGAGGATATCGGTCGTCGAGCGCCACGGCCCTGGTCGCCGCCTCTTCCGCCTGCTCCAGAGACTTCGACGGCGAGGGGCTCCACCGGTTTATGTAGTCGAGCCCGTGTGCGAAGGCGAGGAACGCGTAGGCGGGAGCGAACTTCGGGTCCAGTTCGATGGCGCGTTGCAAAAGGTCCCGACCCTGGCTGTTTTGCCCTCTCGTGAACCGCCACAGCCGCTCTCGGCCATGCAGAAAGCAGTCATAGGCTTCCAGGTTGTTGGTTTGTTCGGTCGCCAGTCGCTGCTGGTCGCGCTCCGTCAGGTTGAGCGCCAGCGCGCCGACGATCTGCTGCGTCACGTCGTCCTGCACGGCGAAGATGTCGGTCAGGTCGCGATCGAAACGCTCCGCCCACAGATGTCCCCCCGTGGTCGCGTCGATAAGCTGCGCTGTGATCCGTACCCTATTGCCGGATTTGCGGACGCTGCCCTCCAGAACGTATTGCACGCCGAGGTTTCGGCCCACCTCCCGAACGTTCACGTTCCTGTCCTTGAAAGTGAAGGACGAATTGCGGGCGATCACGAACAGCTGCGACAGCTTTGAGAGAGACGTGATGATGTCTTCGGAAATTCCGTCGGCGAAATATCCCTGCTCGGCATCACCGCTCATGTTGGCGAAAGGCAGCACGGCTATCGATAATTTCGGTGGTGGCGCTGTCGAAACTAGAGCCGCTGGAAATTGTGTAGTCACTGTCTTGGCGTCAGCCGTGGTTCCAATTCGGAGCGAATAAACCCGGATCGGTTCGGCGATGTTCTTCAGCTGCGTGTTGCCGAGATCGCTGACGGAGAGGTCAAGCCTCGCCTTGACTTGACGATAGACGTCCTCGGACAGGCAGATCGCTCCTGGCGCAGCGACGCCCTCCAGACGCGAGGCGATGTTGACGCCGTCGCCCATCAGATCGCCGTCGCTTTCCTCGACCACGTCGCCCAAATGAATGCCGATCCGGAACTCGATGCGGCGGTCCTCCGGCACGCCGGCATTGCGCTCGACCATGCCGTTCTGCACTTCGAGGGCGCAGCGTACGGCGTCTACCACGCTGCGGAACTCGACCAGTGCCCCATCGCCTGTGCGCTTGATCACGCGTCCGTTGTGGACAGCGATGGTCGGGTCGATCAGGTCGCTGCGCAGTGCCCGCAACCTGGCCAAAGTACGGTCCTCATCCGCGCTCGCCAGCCGGCTGTACCCGACCACGTCGGCGGCCAGGATCGCGGCTAACTTGCGAGTCTCGCTCACAGGGGGGCATCTCCTCGTCTCCATATAACAGGAAGACACGTGATTACTGAAGGCCCGCTTCTGATAATCCGAGCCTCGAAGCTGCCAATCCGCCTCCGGCCCCAAATCGAGACCCTCCTTGCTCGTCGCAAAGTATCGTCAATGCGCCACGCGACCTTCCAACTTTAGACTGAAACACATCATGGCCCTCTCTTTTCCGTTAGCGGTGAGCGAGGCCTTTGATCGGGTGGAATCTAGCGCCGTAGGTGGGACAAAAACATCGAAAAACATTGGAATTCATGTGAATGCCGCGAAGCCCCAAACGTCCTCCGGACCCACCATTACCATTATTTATCAATGCTTTATAGGATGGTTCGCCCGAGGTTCGCCGAACCGTTCAGGCCTCTACTACTATTGTCGGCGCGCCGGGCCTGGCATGGCCGATGATGCGAGCCGAAGGGTAGCCGTCCGCGACGATCCTCTCGACGAGCGCCGCTGCGCTGTCGGTCTCGCAAGCAACCAGCAACCCGCCCGAAGTCTGTGGGTCCGTGAGAAGGTGGCGTCGCCACTCGGGCATGCCGGGAGGTAAGCTTACCGCGTCGCCATAACTCGCCCAGTTGCGCCACGATGCGCCGGTGACGTGGCCGTCGACCGCGAGCGAGGCAGCCTCGGAAAACAGCGGCACGTCGCGGCTGCAAATTATCAGCGTGCACCCGGAACCGCGTGCCATCTCGAGAGCATGTCCGAGCAAGCCAAATCCGGTCACGTCGGTGACCGCGTGGACGCTCGCGTCCTGCGCCAGCTCCGATCCGATCCGGTTAAGAAGGGTGGTGGAGGCGATCATTTCGCGATAGCCGCTCTCGGAAAGCGCCTGCATCTTGATGGCGGCGGAATAGATGCCGACACCGAGGCTTTTCGTCAGGATCAAGGTGTCACCCGGCCTGGTGTCAGAATTGCGTCGGATATCCTCGGGTCGGCACGTGCCGATGACTGCAAGGCCGTAAATCGGCTCCGGCGAGTCGATTGAATGGCCGCCGGCAACCGGGATTCCGGCGTTGGCGCAGACAGCTTCGCCACCTTTCAGGATTTCGCGGACCGTGAGCGTCGGGATCTTGTCGAGAGGCATGCCGAGTATAGCCAACGCCATGATCGGCCGGCCACCCATCGCATAGATATCGGACAGGGCGTTGGTTGCGGCAATCCGGCCGAAATCGTAGGGGTTATCTACCATGGGCATGAAGAAGTCGGTCGTTGCAATGACGCAAGTCGCGCCGTCGAGCTGCCAGACTGCCGCATCGTCGCCGGTCTCCGTGCCGACGAGAAGCTGATGATAGGGACTGGCAGCCGCCGGATCGGCGAGAAGCTGCTGCAGCACTGACGGCGCCAGCTTGCAGCCGCAACCGCCGCCATGGGCGAGGCTGGTCAGGCGCACAACGGGCGCTTCCGTGACTTCAGGCGAGAGGGCGATTGCCATGGTCGTCGAGCCTCCTCTGCTGGCACGCTTTAGTAGGGATCAAAGTCAACCGGAATGGAAAATACGATCGCCCGACGCACGGCACGTTTGGAGCACGCTTGCTCTCAGCGGGTTTCGTTGAGTTAGGAAAGGCAAGGACCGTACCCGGCGTGCGAGGCACCGCCGTCATTGGGTATAGATCGAAAGGCGCCCCGACCCTCGGGAGCTGTTTCATCGCCACGCCTTACTGTATGGTAATACCTTCGTTTTCGTCAATCGCAGTCGCGGTCACGAAAACAAGACAAGAAATTCAACAATAATACACAGTGCCGATTTGCGGGCACAAACCTGCTGCGGGAAGGCCGTTCGGAGGGCACTTTTGCTGCACCGTACGCACCTCGTTCTTTGGCATTGATTTTATTTGGTCCGAGACTAGTTACCCGGATTGAACCGTTGGTTCGAGTTGCCTTGTGGGGCATCGGCTTCGGGAGGAACCCATGAACATCGATCTTTCTCGACGCGCGTTCCTGCAAACAGCAGGCGCGGGTCTCGCCGGTACTACGCTCGGAGCCCTCGGCTTCGGCGATAGCGAGGCCGCACACGCGGCGGCCATACGGCCCTTCAAGCTCGCGAACACCACCGAAACACGCAATACCTGTCCATACTGCTCGGTGGCTTGCGGCATAATCTTGTATTCGAAGGGCGATCTCAGAAAGGGCGAGCCAGCCGATATCACCCACATCGAGGGTGACACTGATCATCCGACCAATCGCGGCACCTTGTGCCCCAAAGGGTCGGCCCTGCTCGGATTTGTCAAGTCGCCGACCCGTCTGCAACATCCGATGATCCGCAAACCGGGCTCGGACAAGTTCGAGCCGATAAGCTGGGAAGACGCACTCGGCCGCATCGCCCGCCTGATGAAGGACGATCGCGACAAGAACTTCGTCGCGACGAACAATGACGGCGTGACGGTCAACCGGTGGATCACCACCGGCTTCCTCGCCGCCTCGGCTTCGACCAATGAAACCGCGTTCGCGACCTACAAGGTGGTCCGCAGCGCGGGCATGCTGGTGTTCGACAACCAGGCACGTGTCTGACACGGCCCGACGGTGGCGAGTCTCGCCCCAACATTCGGCCGCGGCGCAATGACGAATTCCTGGACCGACATCAGGAACACGGATCTCGTCGTCATCATGGGCGGCAATGCCGCCGAAGCGCATCCTTGCGGCTTCAAATGGGTCACGGAGGCGAAGGCCAACCGCGGCGCCAAGCTCATCGTCATCGACCCGCGCTTCACGCGCTCGGCTTCGGTATCGGATCTTTACGCGCCGATCCGCCAGGGAACGGACATCGCCTTCCTGCTCGGGCTGATCAACTACTGCATCCAGAACGATAAGGTGCAATGGGACTATCTGAAGGCCTTCACCAACGCGACATATGTTGTCAAGGAGGGCTTCACCTATCAGGACGGCCTCTTCTCCGGCTATAACGAGGCAAAGCGAGACTATGACAAGTCCAGTTGGGACTATGACATAGGCTCGGACGGCTTTGCCGTTGTCGACGCGACATTGGCCAATCCCCGCTGCGTCTGGAATCTGCTCAAGAAGCATGTCGCGGTCTACACGCCGGAGATGGTCGAGCGCATCTGCGGCACACCGAAGGACCGGTTCCTGAAGGTGGCCGCGATGGTCGCCGAGACGTCGTCTCCGACCAAGGCGATGACCTCGATGTACGCTCTCGGCTGGACCCAGCACTCGAAGGGGTCGCAGAACATCCGCGCCATGGCGATGCTGCAGCTTGTTCTCGGCAACATCGGTATACGCGGTGGCGGCATGAACGCGCTTCGCGGTCACTCCAACATCCAGGGGCTGACCGACCTCGGGCTGATGTCGAACCTGCTGCCCGGCTATCTGACGCTGCCGACTGAGAAGGAGGTCGATCTGGCAGCCTACATGTCGACCCGGGGCTTCAAGCCGCTCCGGCCGAACCAGATGAGCTACTGGCAGAACTACAGGAAGTTCTTCGTAAGCTTCCAAAAGTCGATGTGGGGCAACGCGGCAACACCGGAGAACGATTTCGCCTATGACTTCCTGCCGAAGCTCGACCTGCCGGGCTACGATCTGCTGCGGGCTTTCGAGCTTATGCACCAGGGCAAGATGAACGGCTATTTCTGCCAGGGCTTCAACCCACTACAGGCAGCTCCGAACAAGAAGAAGGTGATCGAGTCCCTTTCGAAGCTCAAATACCTCGTCATCATGGATCCGTTGGACACGGAGACGGGCCGGTTCTGGGAGAATCACGGGCCGTACAACGATGTCGATCCGTCGCAGATTCAGACGGAAGTCTACCAGCTTCCCTCCACCTGCTTCGCCGAGGATGACGGGTCGCTGGTCAATTCGGGGCGCTGGCTGCAGTGGCATTGGGCCGGCGGCACGCCCCCCGGCGAGGCCAAACGCGATACCTGGATCATGGCGCAGCTCTATTTGCGCCTGAAGGAGCTCTACACCAAGGAAGGTGGTGCCTTCGCCGATCCGATCGTCAAGCTCAACTGGCCTTATGCCGATCCCGGCGATCCGAAGGCCGAGGAGCTCGCTCAGGAGATCAATGGCAGGGCGCTCGCCAGGGTAACCGATACGGCCGACCCGACAAAGGTGCTGGCCGAGGCCGGAAAGCTCTTGCCGGGCTTCGCCGCGCTGCGCGACGACGGCTCCACCTCCTGCGGCTGCTGGATCTATTCCGGCTGCTTCAACGAAAACGGCAACAACATGGCCAGGCGGGACACCACCGATCCTGACGAAACCGGCGCCTATTCCAAATGGGCGTTCTCATGGCCCGCCAACCGCCGCATTCTCTACAACAGGGCGTCGGCTGACCTCGCCGGAAAGGCTTGGGATCCAAGCCGCAAGGTGATCGAATGGGACGGTACGAAATGGTCGGGCTACGATGTCCCCGACATCTTGCCAACGGCAAAGCCCGATCAAGTAGGCCCGTTCATCATGAATCCGGAAGGCGTCTCGCGCCTCTTTACCCGGGGCATGATGCGCGACGGACCATTCCCGGCGCATTACGAGCCATTCGAGTCGCCCATCGCAAACCCGATAGCTCCCAAAGTCCGCGGCAACCCCGCAGCGCGGGTGTTCGAAGGCGATATGGCCCAGTTCGCCGAATCGGCTTCGCAGGAGTTCCCCTACGCGGCGACCTCCTACCGACTGACCGAGCATTTCCACTTCTGGACCAAGCACGTCATCGCCAATGCGGTGATGCAGCCGGAGTTTTTCGTGGAAATTTCGGAACAGCTTGCAGCCGAGAAGGGCATCACCAAAGGCGGCTGGGTGCGCGTCTGGTCGAAGCGCGGTTCCGTTGTGGCGAAGGCCATGGTGACCAAGCGGATCAGGCCGCTCACCTGCGATGGCAAGACCGTCCACATCGTCGGGATACCGCTGCACTGGGGCTTCACGGGAGTGGCGAAGAAAGGCTTTGGCCCGAACATGCTCACCCCCTTTGTCGGCGACGCCAACATCGAGACGCCGGAATACAAGGCGTTCCTTGTCAACATCGAGCCCATCGCCGGGCCGGTAGCGTAAGAGGCGTAAGCGATGTTTCCTCCACTTCCAAATCCTTCGACGACGAATACCGCACCGCGTTTTTCCGACAAGGACCTCATCCGCCGCTCTGCCTCGAGGGTTCCCGCGCCCGAGCAGCACTTGACGGAGGTCGCCAAGCTCATCGATGTTTCGAAATGCATCGGCTGCAAGGCGTGTCAGACGGCCTGCATCGAGTGGAACGACACGCATCCGGAGATCGGCTTCAATGCCGGCGTCTATGAGAATCCTGCCGATCTCACGCCGGACATGTTCACGCTGATGCGCTACAGCGAATGGGACAATCCCGAGACGAACGAACTCGAATGGCTGATCCGCAAGGATGGCTGTATGCACTGCGCTGACCCGGGCTGCCTCAAGGCTTGTCCGGCGCCGGGCGCCATAGTGCAGTATTCGAACGGCATCGTCGATTTCGTCCATGAGAACTGCATCGGCTGCGGCTATTGCATCAAGGGTTGCCCGTTCAACATTCCGCGCATCTCCAAAGTCGATCACACAGCCTACAAATGCACGCTCTGCTCCGACCGCGTGGCTGTCGGCCAGGGACCAGCCTGCGCCAAGGCCTGCCCGACCCAGGCGATCGTGTTCGGCACGAAAGACGAGATGAAACAGCACGCCGACGGCCGCATCAAGGACCTGAAATCGCGCGGCTACTCGAATGCCGGCCTCTACGATCCGCCCGGCGTCGGAGGGACGCATGTGATGTATGTGCTGCACCATGCCGACCAGCCGGAACTCTATTCTGGTCTGCCGAAGGAGCCGAAGATCAGCCCGCTCGTGGAGGCGTGGAAGGGCGTCACCAAATATGCCGGCCTCACCATTCTCGGCGTGGCGGCCGGCGTCGGCCTGCTTCACCATCTGGTCATGGGACCGAACAGGGTCTCCGAGACGGATGAGGAGCATGCCGAAGAGCTGACGGAAGGCGACTACGATGGCCGCGTATGACGTGAAGCCGAATGAGCAGGTACATCCCGGCAAGCCAGTGATCGTGGACCGCTACACGGTTGGCGCGCGGATCAACCATTGGATCACGGCGGCCAGCCTGATCCTGCTCGCCTTGTCCGGCCTTGCCATGTTTCACCCGAGCCTGTTCTTCCTGTCGGGGCTGTTTGGCGGCGGCCAGTTCACCCGCTTCATTCACCCGTGGATCGGCGTCTTGCTCTTCTTCAGCTTCCTTGGGCTTTTCCTTAGGTTCTGGAAGGCCAATTTGTGGAGGCCCGAGGACGGAACGTGGCTCGCACGTTTCCGTGACGTATTGTCCAATCACGAGGACAACGTCCCCGAAGTCGGCAAGTACAATGCCGGCCAGAAGCTCGTCTTCTGGTCAATGTCGATCCTCATCATCATCCTGATTTCGAGCGGCATTGTCATCTGGCAACAATATTTCGCCGCTTACACCACGATCAGTCAGCAGCGGGTGGCGCTGCTTGTTCATTCGATCGCTGCCGTGGCGATCATCGGCGTGTGGATTATCCATTTCTATTCGGCCATCTGGGTACGCGGCACCATTCCAGCCATGACGCGCGGACGGGTGACCGGCGGCTGGGCTTGGCGGCATCATCGCAAATGGCTGCGTGAACTGATCGCACGCAAACCGGACGGACGTTCGGGATCGAATCCCGCCGAATGAGCGGGCATTATTTTTACGCAATTCCGGACGGAAAGGTGTTATACTTTTCGTGGAATTGCTCTGGAGCAGTATCAAGCCGACCACGTGGCCCGTGAGGTTCGTGAGGTTGAAATGCCAAAGCAACAAGATCCGTCACGCCCTGACCCGACTGTAATCGGCGAGGTCTCGGCCCCACCCTTTGCGCGCCTGCCTGATCCGCGGACCTTGTTCATTCGCCGCTCCGAGCGATTGAATGTGTTGGCGGATGACCACCAGCTCGGCCCCTATCTCCGCTTCCTCGCTGCACTGACGGATGCGCAGCACCGCATCCAGGACGGCTTGCCGGATGTCGAATTGCCGACCGCGGAGGCGCGCGAGCGTGCACGAACCTTCGGTATGCCGCCGCTCGATCGCAACCAATTCACTTCGGATGCCGCCGCTGGAATGACGCTCGGCCGCCTGTTCGAAGTGGCAGCCACGATCGAAAAACCCGAGGCGGCCGCAGCCGCCTTGGACAGGCTGGCGGATATCGATGCGTTCGGGGTCGAATCCATGGTGCGCAATGTGCTCACCGATGCGATCCCAATGAACGCGCTTGCCGAGCATGTCTATGTCGCGGCCGCGCTGCAGGTTCACTTCGCCCGCCTCGCGGCATGTCTCGACAGCTCGAAGCTGGTTCCGGTTGCCGACGGCGCCTGTCCGGCCTGCGGTGGGCCGCCGGCATCCTCGATCATCGTCGGTTGGCACGGCGCACACGGGGCGCGGTTCTGCGCCTGCGCGCTGTGTGGAACATTGTGGAACCACGTCCGTATCAAATGTACGCTGTGCGGCTCGACCAAGGGGATAGGCTATCAGGAAATCGAGGGAGGCTCTGGCACGGTCAAAGCCGAGACCTGCGATGCATGCGGCTGCTATGTAAAGATCCTATCCCAGCACAAGGACCCGGCTCTCGATCCGCTCGCCGACGACGTGGCGACGCTCGGCCTCGACCTGCTCGTCCGCGAGGGTGGCCATCGCCGCGGATCGTTCAATCCGTTCCTTGTTGGCTACTGAGGATACGATGACCGCTTCATCCGCAAACCCTTTGCGCAATCTTCCGTCGGTCGACCAAGTGCTGAGGACCCCGCTGGCGGCGGCCGCAATCGAGCGCTTCGGACGGCAGGCCGCGACGGAGGCCATTCGCCGAGCCGTCGCCGATGCGCGAATGGCCTCCCGCAATGCCGGAGCGATCGTGCCGGCGGCAAACGATCTTGCCGGCGACGCACTCTTGCAGCTCAGGGATGGCGAACGCCCTTCCCTGCGCCCCGTTTTCAACCTGACCGGAACGGTGCTGCATACCAATCTCGGCCGTGCCCTCCTTGCGAAGGAGGCGGTCGAGGCTGTTCGGCTGGCGATGCGCGAAGCGGTGGCTCTCGAATTCGATGTCGAGAACGGCGGGCGCGGCGAACGGGACGATCATCTTCGATCGCTCGTTTGCGAGCTGACCGGAGCCGAGGATGCAACCGTCGTCAACAACAACGCGGCTGCCGTCCTTCTCGTCCTCAACACGCTGGCGCTCGGTCGCGAAGCGATCGTTTCGCGGGGCGAGTTGATCGAGATCGGCGGCTCTTTCCGGATGCCCGAGATCATGACGCGCGCCGGCGCCAGGCTTGTCGAGGTCGGCACCACCAACCGCACGCATCGCAAAGACTATGTCGCGGCGATCGGCCCGGAGACCGGGCTCATCCTCAAGGTGCACACATCGAACTACCGGGTCGAAGGATTCACGGCCGAGATCCGGGCACCCGAGCTCGCTTCAATCGCCAAGGTGCATGGAATACCGCTGGTCCATGATCTCGGTTCGGGCACGCTGGTCGATCTAGCCCGCTACGGCCTTCGGCGCGAGCCGACCGTGCGCGAGGCGGTCGCCGACGGCGCCGATCTCGTCACATTCTCCGGCGACAAGCTGCTCGGCGGTCCGCAGGCGGGTTTCATCGTCGGCTGCAGGGACCTGCTCGCAGCGATCCGCCGCAACCCGATGAAGCGGGCGCTCAGGGTCGACAAGCTTCGTTTGGCCGCGCTCGAAGCGACGTTGAAGCTCTACCGCGACCCAGACCGCCTGGCCGAGCGCCTGCCGACGCTAAGGCTGCTCTCGCGCTCGGTGAGGGAGATTGCAGCGCAGGCAAAGCGCCTTGCTCCCCTGGTTGCTGACGCCGTGGGCGAAGCCTTTGCGGTCGACACGGTGGAGTGCCGGAGCCAAGTCGGATCCGGCGCGCTGCCGCTCGAAACTGTGCCAAGCGCCGGGCTTGCACTCAAGCCGCGCTCAGGGAGCGGCCGGGCGCTCGAAGCGCTTGCGGCTGCGCTGCGTGGGCTGGGCGTCCCCGTGATCGGGCGCATCGAAAACCAGGCGCTCGTGCTCGATTTGCGCTGTCTGGAAGACGAGGCGAACTTCATCGCCAATCTTGCCGGCTTAAATCCGGGAGGAACCGATGCGCTGGCTTGATCGCCTTGCGCGCCGCCCAGCCGAGACGCCTGTGGCCGCACGAATGACCGAGGCTCTCCAAGCCGCGCGGCGAGGCGATCATGCCGTGGCTCTCTCCATATGGGAGCCGCTGGCTCACCGGGGCGTTGCCCGCGCTCAGAACAATATCGGCGCCTGCTTCGCCGAAGGGCTCGGCGTCGAGCGTGATGCGGAAATGGCCTTTCGCTGGCTGGCGCTTGCCGTCGAGGCAGGGGATCCTGTCGGGCAAAGGAATCTGGCGTCGCTTTATTTCCGCGGCGAAGGCGTCGAGCAGGACTTTCGCCGGGCGGCCGAGCTCTATCGGGCCGCAGCGGAAACTGGCGACGGACCGGCGCAGGATATGCTGAGCTGGATGCTGCTGGAGGGCGAAGTGATGCTTCCCGATGTCGGCGAGGCGCGACGCTGGGCGCTTGCCGCGGCCGATCAAGGCATCGCATCCGCGATGACCCGGATCGGCATGCTTTATCACAATGCGCTCGGCGTGCCGCGCGATCCCCACGAGGCTGTCCGCTGGTGGCGCCGTGCTGCCATGCGAGGAGACGCGGAAGGGCAGGCAATGCTCGGTGCCGCCTGCCATCTTGGCACGGGCGTGCCGGCTGACGCGGTCGAGGCGCTGGTTTGGCTCCTGCGTGCCCAGGCAGGCGGCAGCGCCCTTGCCGGCCGCTATCTGGCTGCGGTGCGGGCCGAATTGAGCGCGGGCGATGCCGCCGAGGCCGAGCGTCGCGCCGCCGCGCCGTGGCCGGAGGCCGCATCATCATGATCGTTGGCACGGCGGGACATGTCGACCATGGCAAAACTGCGCTGGTGTATGCGCTGACCGGTATCGACACCGATCGTTTGCAGGAGGAAAAGACACGCGGCATGACGATCGATCTCGGCTTCGCCTATTTGCCGGTGCCGGGTGGGGATAGCATCGGTTTCGTCGATGTTCCCGGGCACGAGCGTTTCGTACACACGATGCTCGCCGGCGCCAGCGGCATCGACTTCGTGTTGCTGGTGGTGGCCGCCGATGACGGCGTCATGCCGCAAACTCGGGAGCATCTCGCCATCGTCGATCTGCTCGGTGTCAAGCGCGGCGCCGTCCTGCTCACGAAATGCGATCTGGCCGGTCCCGAGCGCCGCACTGCGGTGACGAACGATATCCGCTCGGTGCTTGCCGGGACGATGCTTGCCGAGGCCCACCTGATTCCCGTCTCGGTCGTTACCGGCGAAGGTATCGATGAACTCAGGTATCTTTTGTTCGAGGAGGCGTCGCATCTTGCCCGGCGTGCAGTTTCGGGCCGTTTTCGATTAGCGGTGGACCGCTCGTTCACGCTGCGCGGCGTGGGCACCGTCGTGACGGGCACCGTGCTTTCGGGTTCTCTCGGTGTTGGGGACAACGTGGTCGTAAGCCCGTCAGGATTGCTTGCGCGGGTTCGATCGATCCACGCCCAGAACCGGCCGGCCGAACGTGGTCGGGCGGGAGACCGCTGCGCGCTCAATCTGACCGGCGAAAGGGTTTTCAAGGACGCGATCCGGCGCGGCGACGTTATTGTCGATCCGGAGCTTCACGCGCCGTCGGACCGGATCGATGCAAGCCTTCGCGTTCTGCCGGGTGAACGCAAGCCGATCGGCCAATGGTTTCCGGTGCGGCTCCACCATGCCGCGACGGAGGTCGGGGCACGCATCGTACTCCTCGGAGACGAACCGATCGGGCCTGGCGGCACGGCCAATGTTCAATTGGTGCTGGATAGTCCGATCGCGGCCGCTGCCGGCGACGTTTACGTGGTGCGCGACACCTCGGCGCAGCGAACCATCGGCGGCGGACATTTTCTCGATCTGCGGGCGCCCAGCCGCAAACGCCGCGCGCCGGAACGGCTGATCCAACTCGATGCCCACGCGCTATTGGCGCCCGAACTGGCCGCCGCCGCACTCCTTGATGCGCCGCCCCACTATTTCGACCTGAAGGCTTTTGCGCGCGACAGGGCGCTTAGTGACTGCGAGACGAAAGGCCTGATCGATCAACTCGGGCTTGTCCGTTTTACCGTCGGAGAAATGCTTCTCGTGCTGTCGCCGGAGCGCTGGTTGCGATTTAAGCGCGACTTGGCCGCGACCCTGGTGACCTTCCATGCCGACAATCCGGATTTGCCCGGCGTAGGAATGGAGAGACTGCGTATCGGGCTTGATCCACGTCTGCCGGCCTCCTCTTTCATAGCAGTTCTGCGGAGCCTTTCGCACGCTGGAGAAGTTGCCTTGGACGGCGCTTGGGTGCGACTACCCGGTCATGAGGCGCACCTGACGGCAAAGGATGAAAATCTCTGGCTGCAGATCCAGCCTCTCATTGGCGGACCCGAACGATTCCATCCGCCGAGGGTGTGGGATATTGCCAAGGTGCTGGGCTCGCCGGAGACCGAAATCCGGCGGCTTCTGAAGCTTGCCGGCCGCATGGGGAAGGTCCACGAGGTCGCTCATGACCATTTCTTCCAGCTCGAGGCATTGGCGCAGATCGTCGAGATCGCGCGCGACCTTGCTGCGTCGATGCCTACAGGGCAGTTCACCGCTGCTCAATTTCGCGATCGCGTGGGCAGCGGACGCAAGGTCGCCATCCATATCCTCGAATTTCTCGATCGGCACGGCGTGACGCTGCGGCGGGGAGACTTGCGCCGTCTGAACAGGCGCAGGCTGGACCTGTTCCGCCTGACAGGCGAGGGTGAGCCGCCGATGGCGCAAATTTCTGGAGGAGCATCGTCCCCGGTGGGGCGTCCGGACTTCAAATCCGGGAGGGGCCGCGAGTCGGTCTCTGGTGGGTTCGACTCCCACTCTCTTCCGCCATCCTAGTGAGCCAAGATGAACCCGACGGCTTCCTTTCTGAATGACCTGAAAACGGCGGCTGAGACCGCCAGGACAACCGAGGCAAGCTTCAGGCGACAAGCGGCCAATCAGATCGCGGTTCTGGAGCAGGAGCGCGCTTTCGCCTTCAGGCGGCTCAACCTCATGCAGGATATCTCCGACGCCGTGGCCTCGGCCGAAAGTGAGGAGATCGCCGTGGCCAGCGCTTTGGCCGTCCTGCGCTTGCGGCTCGGCTGGAATGCGGACAGCGAGGCGCGCACGGAAGCGATCACGCATTTTGGCCCCGTTGCGCTTGCGTTGTTCCAGGCCGGGAAGTTGCCCGACGTCGAACCCGCCACCAATATCGGCGAGGCCCTTGCGATTTTTGAGCACTGGTTCTCCGAATCCCGGGGATCGCCGTTCTGGCTGCTATTCGAGCACCAGATCGTTGACACGCCGCTGGTCGACTTTTGACCGACGGACTTTTCGGCATACCCGGATGCGAAAGCAGAGAGCGCAACGTCGCTTTTTACCGAAAGCTGCGGTAACCGGCGCCTCGGCCACCGCCGCAAGCAGCTGCTTTGGGCGCGGATATCGGAAGGCGTTCAGTCCCATGACTGGTCCGTTTGGGGGCCGTCTGCCAGATCATGTAGTCTTCGGGCTCCAGTATGACCGGCACACGGTTGTGGAACGTCGCCATGGGCGAATTCGGCTCGCAGGTCAGCACCGTGAAGCGGATGTTGTCGCCGATAGCGGGGTCGCGCCAATTCTCCCAGAGCGCCGCCAAGGCGAACGGCTCGCCCGACTTCATCGCAATGGCATACACACAGCGCTCTATGGGGGCGCGTTCCGGCTATCCGCGGAAAGGGCCGTTGTGCTTTGTGGCAAGGTCTTCGCGTCGGTTCGCGCAAGAGCCCGTCGAGCGTCAGCAGCGGCGTACGCATCGTCTTGGCATAGGATAGTCAAAGCAATCGAAATTGCTGAGGTAGCGTTTGCCAATTTCGTGTTTTTCGGCAATCGCGACGGCATAGGACAGTACCCGCAGCGGCGATCCTGGCTCGCGAAGCGCGATTCTTCTGGCTTCCAGCCATTCGACCACGACGGCCTCGGCGGCCCTATACGGGCAATTCAGCTGGTCCGGCCGGGATAGACCAATAATCGCCTCCCACGCGGCGAGCGTCGATGTGAAGGGGGAGGCGCTCCCAGCAAGGCGGCTTCATAGCTATCGGCCGTGTCCTCGCCAGCTATCATCGACACGATGGCACAGGCATCCACGAACACTATTCGTCGCCCTGCAGATCATGATCCAGGTCGTGATAGGCTTCTTGTGGGACCGGCTTTCGATCAGGTTGGAATGACAGGCCATGTTTTGCCAGAATCTTCTGTGCAGTCTCGCGCGGCCGCTCCTTTTGCATCCGGTTTCGGATTGTCTCACGGAGAGCGGATATCACCGCTTCGGTGATATTGGTGCGGTCGAGGCGGGCAAGCTCCCGCGCCAATTTGTCAGCTTCATCGTTTCGGATGTTCAAGGTCATATGTGTAGCCCAATAGCGTATCCATCATCACGCTATTGTGTAGCTTTTTTCAATGCTTGGTCGCTACGGCGGCGGGGCGGCGTACTATTCGACGCTGCGGACATAGTAAATTCGTTTCAGCCGGCGCACCGTCATTACCTGCCGTTGCTCGGCCGAAGGATGTTCGCAGCTGATGACGACCGTATCTTGTCGCGGGCATTTTTCGCATCGCATTGGATAGGTCGTGTCGTCAACCTCGATCGGCCCGAAGGTCTTCGCGGTCCGCCACTGACGACAGGCTGTGACGCTGACGGCGAGCGCGTATGAGCAGAGCTTGCAGATATTGCACCATCGAACAACCATCCCCCATGAACAATGCGCAGGCCGAGCCTCAAGAAGAGCTTTGCTGCTCGCACGTCGGTCAGGAAGATCGTAAAACGCAGATGGGCTTGAACGCGCCGCAAGGGTATGGCTGGCTGACGAACCCCAAGAAGGCAACCTACAGTCGCGTCTACAATCTTACCAGTTTCTCGCTTTGAGGCAGCCTCAAGAAACTGTTTCGATGGTTGCGCCTGAGTGGCAACCGCATCGTATCGCTTGGACACCTCGAAATACCGCATTTCCAGAGGCGGGCGGTGCGGCAACGAGGTTGCGAACAGCCTGATGCGCGGCAGTGGCTGGATTTCGGCTCGCGCGAGGGCTGCCCTTCGTTCCACCACAGGGAGGTGAGGAGCAGGTCGCCAGCCGCTACAATGTCAGCAACGGCACGATCTCGCGGCTGCATCATAGCGTCCACGAATGCAGAATCGGCCAATTAGCAAACTTGGGTTGCTCTTCCGTCACAAAAGGCGCGTAGATTGCCGCCATTAAGGATATTGGTCATGGCGTTACGCATCAGGCTGCCTGGGGGCACGCTGAAGGTGAAGAGCTATCGCGAGCTGCGCGTCCGCGAGCGGGAGCGTCGCGTGCCGGTGGTCAGGATCGGATCAATGTACGTCATCTGGTGGAAAGATCACCAAGACCCCTCCAAAAAGGCGGATGGGTGAGCCGCGTCGTTGATAATCGACAAAGGCGGTCATCGAACGTGGGCGACCGACTTCTCCATCGACGGTGGTAGACTACGATCTGTCGGCTTGCTAATAGCCTATCGTCTGCTCGCACCAGGCGTACCCCAAGCCCCCCGCCCAGCTTGGTGCGACGCGTGACCGCCCGCCGCGCCTCGCGCTCGGCGGGTTTGTCATTTCCGTCGCGGTGCCCTCTTCCGCCCGGTAAGGGGTGGTATCCTGCGACTGGCTGGTCGGATGACCACTTTCTCCTTCGCCAAGGGGCCGCCATTTAAGGACCAAATTCGCAACAATTTCCGCACGGCGTGGTTGCGATCGAAAAGCGACCCGGGATGACGTAGTTGTCGGTGGCGAGGTGGCGCTAAGTACGACCAGTCCTTGGGACCTCGTCCAGGAGATTTGGACCTTTGCTCGCTGGCAACTGACCCTCGGGCGTAAGCTTGTCCACTGCGTCGGGGAGTTCTCTTGTGAGCCGGTCGATAAGCTCGTCGTGGGACAATCCTGTTTGCTCGGCAAGATCGTCCAATGTTTGCGGGTCGATTGCCTTCTCAACCTGTTCGCGCTGAACGGGCCGGTTTGATCCTTTGCTTACCCACGAATCAACTTCGTCGCCCGCACCCACATTTCTGAGGCGGTCCAGGATGTCGCCGAGGCCGCCTGGGGGACCAGCGCTAGCGTTGGGATCGGTCGATTTCCTGCCAGCGATCAACTCGCCGATCTTGTCCCTGTTCTTGTAGGCAAGCAGGCCCAGCAACGCTATGGCGACCTTTCCTATGTCAAGGCTCATTTCGCATCTCCTTCCACAAGAAAGCAAAAGCCATGCGCTTTTGAAAGGTTCCACGGTTCGGCCTCCCACCGGGAATTCCGGGCTAGCCCCGAACCTGCTGTATATTAACATCTGCGGAGACTTTCGGGCTTTTCGCGTGTTGGAACTTTGTCCTCCAGCTACATAGCAATCGTGATCGGCTGTCGGTCACACCTGGCCTGTCGGCTTCGGTCGGCGGACTTTTTGTTGCGTTGGTGAACATCCGCCTGCGGCGATGGTTCGATAAGTAGCACTATCCCCCCGATCGGGCCCCGCATAGGAGAGCGCCGCTTGGCCATCGAGAAGCAAAGACACGACAGAGCGTACGTCAGATGCCGCACGGGCGCTGGTCGACGACGAGCGCACGGCACGAGACGCAAAGACCGCTCGGCTCCGGGAGCAGCGGCTGAGGGCTGAAACCACTTGGAACCACGCGATGGAGCAGCTTCGCAGTGAAATGGCGTTGTTGGCGGATCCGGGATTTGGGTCGCGCGGGCCGCAGTTCTGGTTCGCTATGGAATCGGCGCTGCAATGCTTCTGGGGTAGTTCCCTACAGGTGGCGGTTTTTCGCGTTTCTTCGCGGCGAAACGTTTCGCTGCTAGGCTCAGAGATGATCCGGGGCCTCTTGGGAACTAAGGGTCCGCTTGCCAAATCCAGCAATGGCCGGCGGACCCCGTCAGCGCATGAAGGGACTTTTTATGCGCCAAATCTCCTCCCGGAGATGACGCTACCAACAGGCAATGGCGAGGGCTGGTTCCCGCCGCGTCCTGCGCACCGGACCATTGCGCGGCCAGGCCAGACTTAAGTCCTACGGTCTAGTGGTTTAAGCCCGTTCGAGGAACGTTCGTTGGTTGGCTCGCGTTGAGGTGAGCTTGGCGCGATGAAGCTGCGTCCCGGCAAAATCTCAACAAGGAGACGGCTATGAGAATGCATCTTTCCACCGCAGCGGCGGGATTTCTGTTGTTGGCCGGCATTGGTGCCGCTGCCGCCCAGGACGTGATCATCGAACCGCAGCAGGAAACCGTCATCAAGGAATACGTCAAGAAGCAGCCGCTCGCTTCGGTGAAAATTCCTGGGGTGGAGCTCAACATCGGCTCGCCTCTGCCCGATACAGTCGAGCTTCATGAAGTGCCAAACGTCAAATACCGTTATGTGATCGTCGACAACCGGACCGTTCTGGTGGATCCGAGCACGCGCAAGATCATCAAGGTCTACGACTGAGCTGATCTTGGGAGCGCTGGCCCGGATAGCGGTGGCAATCGTCAATAGTCCGGGTCAGCCGCTCCACAGTTTCGATCATCGCCTTTGCAAACGCCTCGCCTTCATGCACCCGTGGGTCCATAGAACAAGTGAACGCATCCTCAGGAGGCGAGTTCGATTGCCCGTCCCACGAGTTGGCCCCCGTGCTGCCACCGGATCGATTGTTGAAGAGATCAGCTGGGCGCATCATCGCGCGGCAATGGCGATCTGCGGCTTGACCTTGGCGTTTCCTTCTACGTCCCGTTGTCGGCCGCGATCCGCCGCCTGAGGCTGGTGCGAGCTTGCTCGGCGAAAATTGAGCGCGGGCGACCGGCGATATATGGGGTGGCTGCCCGAACGATTGCCAAGAGTCTTCGCGGCGTCGTCCCACTGAGGTTTGCACTCGACGCGTACCATATGAGCGGTGGTCAAGGCATTTGGCCCGCGGCATCCAGCGGGATTTGTTGGTGACCCAGGAGACACTCGGCATGAGTAACGTCGTAACGCTTCATGGTGACAAGCGCTGGAAAGCGGCTCTAGTCTCCGCCCACCAGAACGGCCCCGTTGCGATCGAGCATTTTCTAGAAGAGATTTCCGAGCTTCATAACGTCATTGAACACGGCCCGGAATACCCTGATCACGTGCATGGTGACAATCAACCGCACGGACGGTGGTGAGGAACAGAACAGCCAGGAAAAGGCGCGCCTTGAACATCGGTGAAATCGCGAACCGTCTTATCCGGGCTGCCGAGATCGAGCGCGCCAGCCATGTGCGTGTAGAGCCGGCCGCGCCTGGTAGTCAGCAGCTCGCTAGGCCCAGACCTACACCGAGCTGGTGGTTCTAGGTGGGGCGTCCATCCCGAACACCGACAGCAATATGATCAAAACTGTGAAAGCCGTGTCGATGCCAACGCGAACCGCAGCCCTGACCGCCTTCGCTTCGCGGTGTCGGAGCGCAAACCTCTGCTGATCGTGCTGGTTAGCGCTCGAATAGTTTCCAGAACCGTGCAGCCTGTTGGAATAGGAGCTGATCTGCAGCCACAGGTTCTCGATAATGTTGAGCATGTATTCCGAGCCGGCGGCCCTATATCGAGAAGTTAATTGGCCCTGAGATAGGGTTGGCGTTGCCGCCTGAACACCGTCCTTGCTCGCACCGCCTGTCACGATCCACAATCTACCGCAAAGATCGCCGAGGGGACGTTCCCGGCCCAGTTCAGGATCAGCGTCAACGGCGCAGGATGGCGGGAATCCGATATCAACGGGTGGGTTGCCGATCCGGTCAGGTGGGGCCAGAGGGAGAAGCCGGCTGTGACCGGTGAGCGGAAACGCACCGGTAGAGAAAGAGCGGGCCAATGGTCATGGCGACGCGACGGCCCCGGATCCCGAGGCGCTGCGAAAGGTCAACGACGTGGCCTCCAGCTTGCGCACATCATCGGCCGCCGCATGGCGCGTGAGGATTTTGCCGCGCGCACGGCAACGAACGACAACAAACCTCTGAACACCCCGACCATGGAAGACGAGGCCGCCAGGGAGTAAAGAGACAGCCTCGAGACATGCTCGAGACGATCTTTTCCCTTCCGCTGCATCGCAGCATATGATATGTATAAGGCATATCACTGGAGTGTGCGATGCGAGCCCTTATCGACATGAACGATGCCCAGGTTGAAGCCCTCGACAGTCTTGCCAAACGGGCGCGCCAATCCCGCGCGGCCCTGATCCGGGCGGCAATAGACGATTATCTCGACCGCCATCATCGCGAACAGGTCGAGGATGGCTTCGGCCTGTGGGGTAAGCGCAAGGTTGATGGGCTGGTTTATCAGGAGAAAGTGCGCCGCGAATGGTAGGCGCGCTTTTCGATACCAATATCCTCATCGACTATCTGAACGCCGTCCCCCAGGCCCGCGAGGAAATCGAGCGCTTCGAAAGCCGTGCCGTCAGTATCATCACCTGGATGGAAGTGATGGTGGGCGCAAACGCCGATCTCGTCGAGCCGACCCGGCTTTTCCTCGAAGGCTTCAAAGTCATCGCTCTGGACGACGAGATCGCCAACCGTGCAGTAGCGCTGCGGCGAGCACATCGCATCAAGCTGCCCGACGCCGTGATCTGGGCTACATCGCAGACCGCCGGACGCTTGCTTGTGACCCGCAATACCAAAGACTTTCCACCTGACGATCCGGGGATACGCGAACCATACACCCTGTAGCGAACGCGCCCCCGGCCCGTGACGAGAGAGCCAGCCCCATGACCCGTATTGCCTTTTACGCCCGTTATTCCTCCGACAACCAGCGCGACGTCCTCCATCGAGGACCAGTTGCGCCAGTGTTGTGAGCGCACCGCGCGAGGGGGCCGAGTAGAGAACTAATCCGACCGGGCCATCTCGGGAACATCCTTATCCGCTCCGGTATTCAGTCGGTTCTTGCCGATGCTCAGGCGGGCCGTTTCGACCTGGTTCTGTCGGAGGCGCTGGATCGCATCAGTCGCGATCAGGACGTGGCAGGTGTCTTCCGGCGCCTGAGTTTCGCAGGGGTGACGATCGTCACCCTGTCCGAGGGCCAGAAAATGGCGGCGGTCGAAGGGCAGCACGGAATCGCGCGCGTCGAGGGTTGGGCCTGTGTAGCGACGATTTAGCATTCTGGGGTTTTTGGAGGTTGCCCTGTTACTGCCTCGTTTCCCTCTGGCGGGCGCCCGACACTAGCGGAAAGCCCGTATATTCCGGAACAAAGGAGTCTCGCGGATGACCACCACCGTCACCACCGCCGCCGTCTTGAAAAATTTCGGCGCCTATCAGGATGCCGCGGTGCACGACCCGGTCACCAAGAACGGTCGCCCGCACACCGTGCTGCTGGCCTACGAGGATTTTGTCCGGCTGTTGAAGCGCGACCGGCGGGTCGAGCTGACAGCAGAGCTCGGCGCGGACGAGGTCGCCGCGCTCGAAGCCTCTGAAATGGAGCCGGAGTCTTCATCTTCCTGATCTCAGGGAAGCAGACGGGCGGGCGCTACATGCAGATAGACATATTCGTGCCTAGCGGCGGCTCGCCGCCGCAACCGGCGCGACTTCGAGGAATGTTACTTCAGCAGTTTGATCAGCACTGCGAAAGCCGCGTCAATGTCGGCGCGAACCGCCGCCCGAACCGCTTCCGCATTGCGGTCTCGCAGAGCTGCAAACATCTGCTGATGGTGCTGGTTGGCGGTCGAATAGTTTCCAGAATCGTGCAGCATGTTGAAATAGGGGCTGATCTGCAGCCACAGGTTCTCGACGATGCTGAGCATGTTTTCCGAGCCCGCGGCCCGGTAGATGGAAAAGTGAAAAGCGTAATTGGCCCTGAGATAGGATTTTACGTCTCCGGCGGCATTGGCCTGCTCGAGTGCCTCCAGATGCTGGCCCAGCAGCATCACGCCGTGATCGTCAATGCGTTCTGCGGCCCATGCGGCGGCGATCGCCTCGATCTCAAACCTGACGTTCCTGAGATCGATGAGTCGCGCGCGGCTTAATGCCGGGATACCGATCGAACGGCCCGACACCACCATCAATGCGTTGGCAGCGCTCAGACGCCGCAGTGCCTCCCGAACCGGCATCGGGCTGACGCCAAAAGCGTCGGCAAGGCTCTGCACCGTCACCATTTCACCTGGAACGATACTGCCATCGAGGATCAACTCGGTAACGTGCCGGTAGACCCTGTCCTGCAGAGTTTCCCTGGACAGTGGGGTGATTTCAACGCCCGGCTTCCTGAATGCCGCCCCAGCCATTTCTGCCAACCTTCCCCCATTCGGGCGACGCTCTCGTCATACCCGGCGCTTTTGCTGGGAATGCAAGGTTCGAATTGCCGCGTCAAGCGCCCGCGTCTCCAGCTTTGCCTCTCAGCCATTTCATCATTGATCTTTGATCAAATCATGATACGGTCAGCCGCATCGAATGACAAGGCGTACGTTTCGTGCCCTTGGGAGGCATTCGGTCGTCTGAACTGGGAGGAGTTTCGAATGGGTATCGGATCGAAAGCCCGGCGGCTTGCGCTGCTTGCCGGCATGGCTGTTTGCGCTTTTGGGATGTCCGGCGCCGAAGCGGCCGGAAAGCACAAGATATTTCTCAGCATGAGCTTCATCGGCAATGATTGGCAGGCCGAGGCCGCCAACATGGTCAAGGCAATGGCATCGCACAAGAGCATGGTCGACAAGGTAGACCTTCAGGTCCAGGTGGCGGGGCCGAACGCACAGCGCCAGATCCAGCAGATCAATGCCATGGTTCAGGCCGGCGCCGAAGCCATCGTGATCTTCCCGATTTCGCCAACAGCCCTCAACCAGGTGGTGAAGAACGCCTGCGATAAGGGCGTGAAGGTGTTTGCTTATGATGCCGAGATCACGGAGCCTTGCGCCTACAATGTCCATATCGACCAGGAGGAGGCTGGCCGCGTAACGGCGGAGTGGCTGGTCAAGAAGCTCAATGGCAAGGGCAACATCATCGCGGTGACCGGCGTTCCCGGCACCTCGGTCGATGATCTGCGCACCAAGGCCGCGAAGGAGGTGTTTGCCAAGCACCCCGACATCAAGATCGTCGGCGAGGCTGTCGGCATGTGGAGCCAGGCGGTGGCGCGTACCGAACTTTCCAAGATATTGGCGACGCGCAGCTGGGACGACATCAACGGCCTATGGATGCAGGTCGGCTGCTTCACCGCCAATTCAATGCAGCTCGAGGCCGGCAAGAAGAGCAGCGAACTCCTGCCTTGCGCCGGCGAGGGTTCCAATGGCGGGCGTATCCAGATGCTGCCGGAGGGCACGGAGGTCGAGGGCGCGACGTCTCCCTATGCGCCGCTCGGCGCGTCGCGCATTTCCTACGCCTCGCCGCCTTATTCCGGGGCGCTCGCTCTCAAGCTTGCGGTCGAAGCACTTGAAGGCAAGGACGTTGCCAAGAAGACGATCCTGCCGCTGCCGGTCGTCACCAACGAGACGATAAAGCTTTGCGACGAGGGCACCTGGGCGGAGATGAAGGCTGGTTGCAACGCGTTCAAACCGTCGCTGGTCTCGAACCCAGGCTGGTTCGCCTCGATCTTCTCCGATCAGACACCTGAAATCGGTCTCGCAGCCGCCCTTGTAGGTCAGCCCGAGGAGTAGGCACTCCGAAAGTGGGCGTGGAGTGCTTTCGAGGCACTCCACGCACCTTTCATGCAGGCCGGGACTGGGATCATGATGTCAGCGCATTCGACAGCTGTCGGCATAGAGGGCGTCCGCAAGGCGTTTGGCGCAACAGTCGCCCTTGATGGCGTTTCCTTCGAGATCGCTTCCGGCAGCGTGCATGCCTTGCTTGGCGAGAACGGTGCGGGCAAGTCCACGCTCGTCAAGCTGCTGTCGGGGCTGGTGCGGCCCGACGACGGGCAAATCACCCTGTCAGGCGAACCGGCGCCACTCGGTTCGCCGCGGGCCGCGCATGCCAAAGGCGTCCAGACAGCCTTCCAGGAAATGACCCTGGTACGCGATCTCAGCGTTCTCGACAACATGTTGCTGCCTTACGCGCCCGTTGGCCCAGTCGGCCTGATAAGGCGGTTGAGCGCGCGTAGGGCAGTCCGCAAGCACATCTCCGATCTGGGGTTTACGGTCGATCTCGATGCCGAGGTAGCGACTCTCGATCTCGCCATCCGCCAGAAGATCGAAATCGCGCGCGCGCTCTATCGCAAGCCGCGCATCCTTCTGCTCGACGAGCCGACCTCGACGCTGTCGGGTGGCGATGTCGAGTGGCTTGGCGGGATCATCGCGCGGTTGAAAGCGGCCGGTACCACGGTCGTATTCATCACCCATCGCATGCGCGAGGTGCGGGCTTTCTGCGACACGCTGACCATTCTCAGGAACGGCCACCACATCTTGACCGCGCCGGTTGCCGACGTGTCGGATGGTGAGGTGATCGAAAAGATCATCGGCCGCAGCATCGCCCAGACCTTCCCGCCGAAACCAGAAAGCGAGGCCGCCTTTGGTCCGCCGGTGCTCGGCGTGCGCGATCTCAAAGCCGGGAGGAAGCTCGACGGCATCGATTTCGACCTGCGCAAGGGCGAGATCCTCGGCGTTGCCGGATTGCAGGGCATGGGTCAGCTCGACCTGTTCCTCGCCTGTTTCGGCATGGCCGAGATCGAGCGCGGCCACATCCTAGTCGACGGGCGCCAAGTGTGGCTCGGCTCGCCCGCGGATGCGCTCAAGCCCAATATGGCAATCGGGCTGGTGCCGGAGGACCGCAAAACCGAAGGCCTGTTCCTGAAACTCTCGGGCCGGCAGAATGCATCGCTGCCGGTCGTCGCGCGCTTCACCCGTTATGGCCTGATCAGAACAGACGAGGAGGCAAAGGCCGTACAGTCCGCCTTCTCGACCGTGGAGGTCGACCGCAGTGCCTTGTGGACGAGGGCAGGGGCCTTCTCGGGCGGCAACCAGCAAAAGATAGCCATTGCCAAATGGCTCGTCGCCGAAAGCCGGATCCTGCTGCTTTTCGATCCGACCCGGGGCATTGACGTGGGGACCAAGCACGAGCTCTACGTGATGATGCGCGACTATGTGGCGGCCGGCGGCTCGATCCTTCTGCATTCAACCGAAATTCCCGAGCTGGTCCATCAATGCGACCGGGTGCTCGTCCTCTATGACGGCCATCTGGTGGCTGAGCTTGCCGGCGACGAGATCACCGAAGGCGCGATCATGCGGCCGGCGCTTGGCCACCGGGACGTGGTCCGGGAGGCGGCGCAATGAGTGTGACGAGCTCGGCCGCCGCGGCACCGACCGCGACATTGGCGCGGCTCCTCGCGCGGCATCACGGCGCCATCATCGCCGCGATCGTCTTTGCCCTGCTCCTGCTGATCGTCGATCTGGTCAGTGCCGGGCGGCTCACCTATTTCGACATTTCGTTCCTGTCGAGCGGCGGCGCCACTTCCGCATTGGCGGCGATCGGCCAGACCCTCGTCATCCTGTCCGGCGGTTTCGACCTGTCCGCCGGCGCGGTGATCTCGCTGGTCAATGTCGTCCTGGCAAACGGCATGGATCCGATGGCGACCGGCACCAGTGTTGCGCTGTGGACTTTGGCCGGAATTGGGGTCGGCATGCTGGTCGGCGCCTTCAACGGCTTCTTCATTGCCGTCCTGCGCATGCAGCCTATCGTCGTCACGCTGTCGACCATGTTCATCCTGCAGGGGGTAACGCTGCTGGTCATGGACAAGCCCGGCGGCTTCGTCTCGCCCGATCTTGGCGCCTTCTATCTCGGTGATGCTATCGCCGGCTGGCTACCGATGCCGCTGGTGGTCATCGGCGTGGTCCTGCTCGGCTGGTTCTGGCTCAAAGGCACACGCTTCGGGACGGCGCTTTATGCCGTCGGCAGCGATCCGGACGCAGCCGCCTCGGTCGGCGTGCGGGTCGTTCTCGTACGCTTCCTGGTCTATGTCATTGCCGGCGGCTGCTATGGGCTTGCCGGCGTTTTCATCAGCGCCCAGACCGGCAGCGGCGATCCGCTGGTCGGCAACCCGTTGTTGCTGTCGATGTTCGCGGCGGTCGTCGTCGGCGGTACAAGGCTGGGCGGCGGTCAAGGTGGGCCCGTCGGCACTGTCTTCGGCGCCTACATCCTGATGATGGTCGTCAATATCCTGCTCGTGCTCAACGTCTCGGCCTACTATTCGACGATTGCCGAAGGCACGATCCTGATCCTTGCCGTGCTTGCCGGCTCGCTGTCGCATGGCTCCGTGCTTGCCCGTCAACTGCGTGCGCTGCGGGCGCGGCTCGCCGCGTGGCGGGCCGGAATGCTGCCCTCACAGATCGATCGCACCGACCGGCGACTGCGAATTGCGCGGGGCAGCGCCGGCGGGCAGCAGGCGCCGCAGCCGGCCTTCCATGCCCGTAACGCCGAGACGCTGCGCTATGCGCTGCCGGCCTATGTCTGTCTTGCCATTGTCGTGATCGTCACCCAGATCTGGCTCGGACGCGCCATCGTCAATTTTGGCTACTGGAATTCGCTGTTCGTGCTGTCGAGCTTCCTTGCCATCCTGGCGCTCGGGCAAGGCAGCGTGATTCTTACCGGCGGACTTGACCTGTCAGTGCCGTGGATGATCGGCCTGTCGGGCATCCTGCTTGCCGGTATGGTCAACGGATCCGACGCTGCACTTGCCTATGCGCTGCCGGCGGTGCTCGCTGTCGCTTGCCTGATCGGTCTCGCCAACGGCATCGGTATCGTTTTTCTCGGCATCTCGCCAATTGTTATGACGCTGGCCACCAACGGCATTCTGCAAGGTTTCGCTTTGCTCTACTCGCAAGGCACGCCGGCCGGCTTCTCCTCGCCGATGCTGCGCTGGTTCATGACCGGCAAGGTATTCGCCATTACGCCGGTGGTGCTGTTCATGATCGCCTTCGTCGTCTTTGCGGTGCTGCTGCTCGGCCGCACCGCTTTCGGCCGCCGCGTCTACGGCATCGGCAACAGCCTGCGCGCAGCCCAGCTCTCCGGCATAGCGGTCGGTCGCACGCTCATCCTCGTCTATGTGCTGTCGGCAGTCTGCGCGGCGCTGGTCGGCATCATGCTGACCGGCTTTTCCGGCCAGGCCAGCCTCGGCATGGGCGACGATTATCTGCTGCCCTCCATCGCCGTAGTCGTGGTCGGCGGTGCGCTGATCACCGGCGGGCGCGGCCATTATCTCGGCATGCTGGGCGGGGTGCTGCTCCTGACCGCGTTGCAGATGCTGCTCGCCGGCACGACGCTGCCATATGCGACGCGGGCGATCCTGTTCGGGCTGGTGGTGCTCGGTGCCGTCATGGCGCTGCGTGAAAGGCGGATTTAGTGAAAGGGATGGAACAATGAGCTCAAGCGCACCGGCATCGGCGGACGAATTCCTGACCGGGCTCAAAGGCCAGCGCGTGCTGGTCACGGCGGGCGCCGGCGGCATCGGCTTTGCCATTGCAGAGACACTGTCGCGGCTAGGCGCGCGTGTCGTGATCTGCGATATTTCGGACGAGGCACTGGCGTCCGCTCAGAAAAGGATTGCCCTTGCCGCCGCGGTCAAGGCCGACGTTTCGCGCGACGACGATGTCGACGGGCTGTTCGAGACGGTCAAGGAGAAGCTCGGCGGGCTCGATGCGCTGATCAACAATGCCGGTATTGCCGGGCCGACCGGCGGCGTGGATGAGATCGATCCGGCAGACTGGCGGCGCTGCATAAATATCTGCCTGACCGGCCAGTTCCTGTGCGCGCGCCGTGCCGTGCCGCTGATCAGGGCGGCGGGCGGCGGCTCGATAGTCTCGATGTCTTCGGCCGCCGGCCGCCATGGCTACGCGTTCCGAACCCCGTACTCGGCTGCCAAGTTCGGCGTTGTCGGCCTGACCCAGAGTCTTGCAAAGGAACTCGGACCGCATGGGATCAGGGTCAATGCCATCTTGCCCGGCATCATCGAAGGGCCGCGCATCGACAAGGTCATTGCCGACCGGGCAAAGCAGCTCGGCGTTTCAAACGAGGAGATGACACAACGCTATCTGCAGAACATCTCGCTGCGCCGCATGACCAGCCCATACGATGTCGCGGCGATGGTGGCCTTCCTGCTTTCCGATGCGGGCATCAACATTTCCGGCCAGTCGCTCGGCGTCGACGGCAACGTCGAGACACTCTGAGGGGGAGATCATGGCGAAGGTAGCAATTGTCGGAAGCGGCTTCATCGGGCGAGCGTGGGCGATCAGCTTCGCTCGTGCAGGCCATGATGTGCGCATGTGGGACCAGGCGCCCGCCGCGGCCAGCGGTGCGCGCGACTATATCGCCGGCGTGCTCGGCGACCTTGCCGCCAACGATTTGCTGCGGGGACAGGCGGTCGATGCCGTGCTTGGCCGCATCACCATCGTGGCGGAGCTTGGCGTGGCCTTGGCCGATGCCGTCCACGTCCAGGAGAACACGCCGGAAAACCTCGAGGTGAAGCGGGAAGTGTTCTCCCGGATCGACGCCCTTGCCGGTCCGCAGGCGGTGCTCGCCAGTTCCACCTCGGCGCTGTTGCCGTCGAAATTCAGCGATCATCTTCAGGGGCGCCATCGCTGCCTCGTCGTGCACCCGATCAATCCGCCCTATCTCATCCCGGCAGCGGAAGTCGTGCCGGCGCCATGGACCTCCGCCGAAACGGTGGAAAGGACCCGCGCCTTTCTTGTCGAGGCGGGCCATGCGCCGCTGGTGATGAAGCGCGAACTCGACGGCTTCATCATGAACCGCTTGCAGGGTGCGCTGTTGGAGGAGGCGTTCCGGCTCGTCGCCGACGGCTATGCCAGCGTCGAGGACGTCGACACGGGCCTGCGCGAGGGGCTGGCGCTGCGCTGGTCGTTCATGGGTCCGTTCGAAACGATCGACCTCAACGCGCCTGGTGGCGTGCGCGACTATGTAGAGCGCTACCAGACGATCTATTCCAACATCTTCCCGCAGACGCTGCGTCGGGTCGACTGGGCCGGCGAGGTCATGGAGACGGTCGAGGCCGAGCGCCGCAACCGGCTGCCGCGGGAAGAACTCGGCGAGCGGCAGGTCTGGCGCGACCGCCGACTGATGGCGCTGGCTGCGCACAAGAAAAAATCGGATCAGGAGTTTGGACGATGACGGAAACAAGCCGCAAGCCCGGCGCCCAGCAAGCCAAGGGCAAGGTCATCATCACCTGTGCGGTGACGGGGGCAATCCATACACCGACCATGTCGCCTTATCTGCCAATCACGCCAGACCAGATCGCCTCGGAGGCGATTGCGGCGGCCGAGGCCGGTGCGGCGATCCTGCATCTGCATGCCCGCGACCCTGAGACCGGCAAGCCCGACCAGACGCCGGAGGCGTTCGCGCGTTTCCTGCCGCGCGTCAAGCAAGGCACCAATGCCGCCATCAACATCACCACCGGCGGCAGTCCCTACATGAAGGTCGAGGAACGTGTACGCCCCGCTGCGCAGTTCAAGCCGGAAGTCGCCTCGCTCAACATGGGATCGATCAATTTCGGGCTCTATCACCTCGTAGCCAAATACGAAACATTCAAGTTCGACTGGGAAAGGCCGCACCTGGAAGCGACGCGTGACCTGGTCTTCCGCAACTCGTTCAAAGACATCGAGTACATACTGGAGACCTGTTACGACAACGGCACGCGCTTCGAGTTCGAGTGCTACGACATTGCCCATCTCTATAACCTCTCCCATTTCGCAGATCGCGGGCTGGTGAAACCACCGTTCTTCGTGCAGTCCGTGTTCGGCCTGCTCGGCGGCATCGGTACGCACCCCGAAGACGTCGCCCATATGAAGCGCACCGCCGATCGCCTGTTCGGTGATCAGTTCCGCTGGTCGGTGCTGGGGGCGGGCGCCAGCCAGTTGCGCATCGCGGCACAATCGGCAGCGCTTGGCGGCAACATCCGCGTCGGGCTTGAAGACAGTCTTTGGGCCGGCAAGGGCAAGCTTGCCAAGTCGAACGCTGAGCAGGTGGTGCTCGCCCGCAAGATCATCGAAGGTCTCGGCATGGAAGTGGCGACGCCCGACGAGGCCCGCGAAATCCTGTCATTGAAAGGCGGCGACAAGGTCGCGTTCTGACTCGTTGCCGAGAGCGCCGAAACAGAGGAGGACCGCATGAAGATCGAAGTCGTAGTGGACGTGAAGACCACGCTGGGCGAGGGACCACTGTGGGACGTCGAGCAGGAGCGCCTCTACTGGATCGACAGTTTCGATGGGCGCGTTTTTCGAGCGACCGCCGACGGCCGCGAGATCCGTTGCTGGGACGTGCCGATGAAGATCGGCTCGATGGCATTGCGCAAGGACGGCGGTGGCGCGGTGGTGTCGCTGCAGCGCGGTTTCCATCTGCTCGATTTCGCCACCGGCGAGGTGACGCCGATCCATGATCCGGAGCCGGACAGGCCGATGAACAGACTCAATGACGGCAAGGTCGACCGGCGCGGCCGCTTCTTCGCCGGCTCGATGGATACCATGGAAGAGGGGCCGTCCGGTGGGCTCTACCGGCTCGATCCCGATTTCTCCGTCACCAAAATAGATTCCGGCATCATCTGCTCGAACGGCCCGTGCTGGAGCCCCGACGACCGCACTTTCTATTTCGCCGACACCTGGACCGGCGAGATCTGGGCCTACGACTATGATATCGAAACCGGTGCCGCCACCAACCGGCGCACTTTCACGCGCGTCGATACCAGCCGGGGAGGGGCGGCCGACGGCTCGACCGTCGATGCGGAAGGATTCCTCTGGAACGCGCTGGTCTATGACGGCAGGCTGGTGCGTTACGCGCCCGACGGCAGTGTTGATCGCATCATCGACATGCCCGTCAAGAAGATCACCAGCGTCATGTTCGGCGGGCCGAAGCTCGACACCCTGTACGTCACGTCGATGGCCAAGCCGCCGCTGCCGCGCTTTCCGGGCGACGGAGTTTTACGCGGCAGCCTTTTTGCCGTCACGGGCCTCGGTGTAACGGGAGTTCCGGAGCCAAGATTTGCCGCGTAGATCGGTGCGTAGTTGCGATCATCCTTCCCGCCTGCTTGGTGCCACCCCCAACCGGCGCTGGGAACTCGTGTCCTGCGGTTCTGATGGAACCCACAATGACAAGCCTGGGGTCACCTTCGCGCGAAGTGCGCGCGAACATGGTTCCCGGAGAAACCATCAACCGAGCCTTGGAAGCCTGCTCGGAACAAGAAATCCACCCATTAGCAACTCCAATGCATCGAGTGCGTCTTCGTCCCGCAGATTGGTCAGAGCTACGCTGTCCACGAAGACAACCTCTTCATTGTCTATGTCATAGACCTCCCAAAGCCCGTCCTTGATCCTCCGGATGGCGTGCCGACGCTCCATAAGCAAAATCTAATACTTGAGTCGCGGCGAGGTTGGTAGAAAATTGGGGCACGAGCCGATCATAATAGTGGAAAACCGCAGGTCCGCCCTGACGATGCTCTTAGATAGTCGAGCCAACGAACGAATCCACGAAGAAGCGTTTCAGGAATGATGTGCACCGATGGCAGCAGGGCAAGCGACGCGGCGGCCATCACCAGTCCGGTGTTGAGGGCACGTGTGTTGCCGCATCAGAAGCCGACGCCCACGATCTTTACGCCGATACGATCGGCGAGCTCGATCAAATCGGAATAGACCTCGGAATCCCCTGTCAAGTCGAGTGACACGCCTGACTGTACCAACATCTTTGCCGGGATTCGATCGCCAAATAGCATCACGGCGAGAGCCCGGTCGTCCTGCCGAGAAATCCAGAAAAGCCCTTGGATATCCTGGCACTGGGCGTGAATAGCTTCGGCCCATAGGCGTGTTGCGGGATAGAGGGCCTTCTCGGTGTCTAGGTGTCTATGATCTGGTTGCGTTTGATGCCGAGTTTTCTAAGCGCCATGACGCTCAAATCAGCCAGCACCAAATCGTGCCGGGGCAACACTCGCGAATAGACTTGACCTGCCAGTTTCACCTTGTCGTAGGTCTTCAGGCCTGCTGCGAATGGCACATCATGAAAGACAGGTTCCATCGCCGCACAGTGAAAGGTCGTGCCACCGACAGAGCTGGGATACTTGCCCCATTTGCATTCTTGATCGGGCTGAAGCGGGCATTGCCTTTGAAGCCTGGATTGAACTGCGAGCCGGCATACAGATTCAAATGACTGCGATGGATGACCTGGTCCACTGGCCAGATCGTTCGAGTAATGATGTCCTGCAAATCGTTCGATGGAACGGGAACTGGAGTCGTCGGTTCCCGTCCTATCTTTGATTTAGCCATGGGATGCGCCTACCAGCTCATCCTCGGCGGCTGCAAGAACACGCTCAGGGTCCGAGGCGTGGACAGCAATATGCCGGTCTGGAAAGGTGCAAGAGCGCCGCGCCGAGCAAGATATGTACGCTAGAATAATTAGGATGCAAAGCTAACGACAAATCGGCCCAGTGCGTAGATGCTTGCAATGTCCTGGCGGGGACTCGGCACAGGTGGCAGGCATCATGTTGGGGTGATGTCGTGCTGCCTGCGCCAATCAGCCGCCGCTCGCCGTCAAAGATGGCGCTGTGTTGAGCCATAAGGTGCCTCGCAATGGGTCAAGACGTCTGGCACCGCAATTGCGTGGTCAGGTATGGGGGAATGGGGTGGAGGCCCGTCGCTTCGCAAATGCAGCGGCGGGCATTCTGCATCTCGTGCCAGCCTGGTGTCGGCCGATGGCTGTAGCCTCGCCCCCTTGTAAGGCGGAGAGCGCCGTGCGCCCGAAGTTGTCCACGGCATCGCGTCTGGCCCCGAGTTCGAGAAGTCGGGAAACAACGTCCGCCTCGTCGCTTTGGGCAGCGACGATAAGAGGAGTCCAGCCGAGAACCGCTCGGGCTTCGAGGCTGGCGCCTAGCTTCGCAAAGGCATTAACGGCTTCAAGATTGCCATTGGCGCTCGCCGAGATGAGCGGCGTCCAACCTAGATCGTTCCGATGCTCGAGATCGGAGCCATGCGCCAACGGCTGAAGCCAGTTTGGAAACCTGTCGAAGGTTTCCCGCGGCGGCCGCGACATATCGAGGAGATAGCGCAATTCCCCCTGCATGGTTTGGGGGGCCGCACCTTGCTCATCAAGACGTGTCCTTGCGGTCGAAGTGGTTCCTTTGGTCAGTGTCACCTTAGTTCCTCCCAAACTCTGCGGGTTCCAGCGCCGGCTGTCGGCCAGCTAGGATCTCCTTCGCGGCGTCAGACAAGCATTGGCGCTAGCTCCAACCGCCTTAGTGTCTTCTAATCCGAGGGAAATCCGGAAATATGAGGGCCCGTCAGCGCGGTTCAGCCGCGTCGTCTGGTAAACCCGCGCGCTGGATTTCAGCCAACCAAATCCTGCTCGGACATCGGGCACAACCGCATGGTCATGGGCGCGCGCCTTCTGCCGCCACCGCGTCAGTAGCTGTTTGTAATGCGACCCCTCGCAGTCTCCGAAAACGAGGTATATGAGCGAACCGACCCCTTTTGCGAAGACCTCGGCATTGCCCTCGTCGGCGAAACTGTCGAGCACTGTAAGCTTAAGATCAGTCATGCCGGAACGACACAGCTCCGCCGCGAAAGTCCTGACGTTTCGGCTGTGTGTCGCCATTCTCAGCGGCAGCAATCGGATGTGCGAAGCGTCGAGATATGATAGGGCCCGGGCCTGTAGGGATTGCCCAGTGTCGCGCGCATAATTGCGTGTCGATGCGATGAGATCCCCTGCACCGTAAATAACACCGCACATAGCATCGTTTGTGATGTATTTTGTGCCGCTTTCCACGACGAGAAGACGGTCTGAAAAGTCGAGCAGATCGAACCACCGTGTAAGCCCACTCTGCACCGAATTGTCGAGAATGAAGATCGGTGCCGACGGGCACGCTGACCACGCAGCGATATCGCGCACCGGATCGACGCTTGGCATATTGGCTATCGTTTCTAGTAGAACGACCTCAGGACCGAAGGCCGCGAGCGCATCTCGCAAGGCGTTCGGCCGCGCCACATCGACCGCACGAATCTCGACGCCAAGCGGCAGGAGATGCCGCTCGATCAATCCCGATGTCTCGAAGTACCGAGACTTGCCGACAAGCAGGCGCGTGCCAGCCTTCACCTTGCAGGCGCCGAGCGCAACGGCAATCGCCGACATGCCGCAATTCACGAGAACGCTCTGCTCCGAGCCATAGATCTCGGCCAGGACGCGCTCCAACTGAAGGCGCCGGCCGTTTTCGAACGTGTCCCAATTAGTCAGATTTGTGATTCCGGCATCGGTCTGGGTCGCCAGAGTCCAAAAGGCGTCCATATCCTCGACAGGCTCGGCGATATTCACGGCGTTGTTAAGCATCGCCGCACGCAGCCGATCCGCCTGCCACTGCCATTGGTCGAGCGAGCGGGCGGGGTCGTTTTCGGCGCCGTCCAGATCGTAGACGCGTAGCGCTTCAGTCAGACAGTCGAGGGGACCGTCCTGCGTTTGTCTTAGCATTTCCGGAAAACTCCTAAATCTCGCCGTGTCGCGGCGACTTATTGGCTAAGCGAAGGTTGCGCGCGTCATCAGCGACTGACCTCAGCAACCAGAGGTGATGGCTGAGGAGGATGCCTGGCATCGAGTCGCGTCGGTCGGTGAAGATCACGCGTCCGCGCCCGTTGAGCATCTTGCTCCATTCATCGGCCGAGCGATGCGCCGCAGGGCAAGGTAGCGGCGTTTTGTTCAGCCCGTAGTTGAAGAAATCGTTGACCAGAATTCCACGAGGGTGCGCGCGACATGGCCCGTGATATCGCCACCACCGACGCCTATGTGACCTCGCGCCGCGAGCGAAAGAAGGTCGAGATGCTGTTTGCGCACCTCAAACGCATCCTGAAACTCGATCGCCTGCGACTACGGGGACCGAATGGCGCCCGAGACGAGTTCCATCTGGCAGCCGCCGCCCAGAACCTCCGGAAACTGGCCAAGCTGATCCCGGTGCCGATGCCGAAACCGGCGTGAGAGGCCCTGGCCTTCGAACATCCTCAATGGCGACCAACGAACACGCTATCGTCAGTCGACTTCTTCAACACAATCGGTGGGAAGCCGCCATTGCCCACAAGGCCTCGGCCTGATCAACCGAGCTCCCTTGGCAGAAGCAGCGGGTATGCCGGTTGCGCGGGGAGAAGGCTTCCCATGTGACCCGCAGGCCCGCGAGTTGGGCGCGAAGAGGCTGCGCTGGGTCAGCGCGCGCGCCGGTAATGCATGGCGACCGCGCCGCTGCGGAGCGGCTTGGCCGAGATCAGCTCGAGCCGTCGCGTGCTGGGCAGCCCGCTCTGGTAGAGGGTCGGGCCGTGGCCCGCGATCCTGGGGTGCACGAGGAGCTTGTACTCGTCGATTAGATCCAGCCGGTCCAGCTCGGTCGCGAGCTTGCCGCTACCGAGGAGCACGCCGGCCGGGGTCGCGTCCTTGAGCCTCTGCACGCCCGTGCGCAGGTCGCCGGCGATGTGGTGGCTGTTGGTCCACGGGAAGGCCTTTCGCGTCGATGACACTACGTACTTCGGCTTGGTGTCCAGTTTGACGGCCCAGTCGCGTATCGCCGGCGGCGCCTCCTCGTCGCCGCGGGCGACTGCCGGCCAGTAGCTTTCCATCATCTCGTAGGTGACGCGACCCCACAGTATCGCCCCGCCCTCGTCCATAAGGCTGGTGAAGAAGGCGTGCGTCTCTTCGTCGGCAATTCCCTCCTGGTGGTCGACGCAGCCGTCCAGGGTGACGTTGATGCTGAAGGTCAATAGTCCCATGCGGCGAGTCTAAGCCATACAATGGACAACACCTAGAGCGATTGTTCGCGGTTGATGTTCAACTTCCGCAACGGGTCAAATCGCGTCGCTGAGGTGAGGCGGTCGAACGATTCTTCGCGTTCGCCAAGGGGAAGAAGCGCGGAAGGCTGGCATCTGGTTGACGGTCGGAAAGCGCGGTCGCGCCAGTTGTACGCACTCTCATTAGGCGGTTTCGAGCCGGCTGAACCGAACCGGGATGAGTTTCCGGGTCTTGAGTTGCCCTGCCGCATCCTTGCCGATGACAGTCAGAAACTGCACTTGTTCCGGTCCCACAGGCAGAACCAGGCGGCCCCCCGGCTTGAGCTGCTCAAGCAAAGTCGGCGGCGCCCGTCCAGCCGCGACGGTGACCAGGATCTTGTCGAATGGGGCGTGCTCAGGCCAGCCGCGCGACCCGTCTCCGACACGAATGCCGACATTGGATAAGCCGAGGCCCTGCAGCAGAGCCTCGGCATGGCTTGCGAATTCCTCGATGATTTCGACGCTCCAAACTTGCCCGGCGAGTTCCGCGAGGATCGCGGTTTGATAGCCCAGGCCGGTGCCAATCTCGAGCACCGCCTCGTGCGGTTGCAGCGCGAGGAGATCGGTCATGAGAGCGACGATGAAAGGCTGCGAGACGGTTTTATCGAAGCCGATCGGCAGCGGCATGTCCTGGTAGGCATAAGGTGCAACCGAGGCTGGCACGAAGAGATGCCGCGGCACTCGCCGCATCGCTGCCATCACCCGCTCATCGAGCGCCGCCTTGCCGAGTTCTTCGCTTGCAAGGTCGGCATGGATTGCAATCATCTCGACCATGTGCCTGCGTAGGACCGCGAGGTGCTCTTCGTTCATTGGCTTCATGACGGTGGGACTTTTCCTCAATCAGGCTTGCTGCCACAGTAGCCGTTCAGTCACAGAAACGCCCACCATCGTTTCCAGTTGCGGGTGCCCAACGGCGAGTGGAGGTGATTTGAGCGTTGCGTCTTGGTCGTTATCGGCGACGGCGCACTCGCAGAGACGAACTCAGACGAGCGAACGACCGTTGAGGTGAGGGAAGATGCCGAGTGCCGCAGCCGTGGGAGTGAACGCCCTGGGACCAAGAGCATCTCAGCCTTCTGCCAATCTGGTCAGGCAAGAACCCGCGCTGCCCGCCCGAGCGTCCGTTCCGCGTCATTGTAGTAGTTGGACGCCTGTTGCACCGAGCGATGCTGCGACTGCTGCATGGCTTCGGGCAGCGGAATGCCGCGATGGGCGGTTTCGGTGAGATAGCCGGAGCGCAGGCCGTGGGCCGAGAAGGTTTTTGATCGAGCCCGGCCTCTGCGACGCGGCGCTTCGGGATCAGGTTCACCGCCTGCGGCGTGAGCGCCCGTTTTTCGAGATTGCCCCACCGGTCGATGCCGCGAAACACGGCGGGTTCAGATATTTCGGCGCGCGCGAGCCACGATTGCAGCACCGTCACCGGCCGGCCGACGAGCAGCACGAAAGCGTCGCTGTCGGCCTGTGTCGTCTTGGTCCGACCGAGTTGGATCGACAGGCACGGCAGTTTGTCGCCATCGGGATTCTTTGGATCGGCCGGAACGGGGTCCTCCTCGACCAGCTGTTCGACGCGGAGAGCAGAAATTTCGCTGCGGCGGCGGCCGCCGGAGGCGAAGGCGATCATGAGAAGGGCGCGGTCGCGCACGTCGACGAGGCGATCGTCGGCGCAGGCCTTGATCAGGGCGGACAAAACATCGGCGGTCACCGGCTTCTTGCTCTTGCGGCCGCGGGGACGGGCGCTGGCGCGCACCGCCAGTTTTATCGCACTCTGCAAGCCGGGCGCGTTGAAGTTCCCGACAAGTCCGCGCCAATCAGCCCTTCGGCCGCCTCGCTGTGCTCCTCCGGAAGCAGCCAGGCGGCGGCGACGGACGCGTCAAGGACGAACACCATCAGAAGCGATGGCCTTCATGCTTCCAGGCCACAATCTCCTCGGTGGTGACCGGCTTGGCCCTGGCCCGCGCGGCGCGGACTTCTTCAATCAGGGCGCCGAGGTCATTGGTCTTGGGGATTCGGCTCAGTTTGGCGATCGGATCGTTGCCGCGCGAAATGATGACCTCCTCGCCGGCTTCGACCCTGGCCAGCAGGTCGGACAGGTGTGTCTTGGCCTCTCCGACCTTGACGGTGATGGTCATGGGTTTACGATTTCAATTGAAGCCGTAAGCTGAAATTCAGAACCGCCGTTTACACCTTACGACTTCAAGCGCGGGGAGGGGACTTTCAGAGCCCTTGGTGAGGTCGACGCGGAGCCGATCGTGCCCTGCAGCTTCGTAAGGGCGGGACGTGCCGGAGTGATGCTTCCGACGATAGGTTCGCAGTCGGCTCGAATGTTGTTCGAGCCCGCGCTTCTGTAGCTCGATTGTGAGTCTCCCGAGCCATTTGCAATTGCCCGAGTCCCGCAGCTTGTGCCCCATCCACGAATTGACTATTTTGCGTGACTATGAGTGAGCATCTGGCCTTGGTTCTGACGACAGTGAATGCGCCCTACAGCGAACAGCTCGACGGGGTGGCGCTGGCTCATTGTCTTTCGGATCTAGATCTGGCGAAGCAGTATCCTGGGCAGGTCAGTGCCTTCCTTGGAGAAGTGCCGGTCGAGCAGCAGATGGAGTTCGCCGCCGCGCACCAGATAGCGGTTGATGATCTGAAGGCTTTCGCGGCCCATTTCTCTGCCTGGTCCGGCGAGAGCTATCAACTCGCTGCCTGATGATCGAGGTCCATAGCCGTCGCCCGTCCGAATGGCGGCGGCTTTTCGCCATTGCTGCCGATCTGATCGACCAGCTCCGGGAGAAGGCCGGAGGTTTTGAGTTCGAATGGTCGTTTGGCGGCGGCACGGCGATGATGATCCAGATCAACCATCGCGAAAGCCACGATGTCGATATCTTCCTCGACGACCCTCAGCTACTCGGCTTCATTGACCCATCCAAGAGCCAACTGAGCTTCAGCACGGGTCCTGCCGCATATGACGGCGACGGGACGAGGTTTCAGAAATTCGCGTTCGAGGGCTTGGGCGAGATTGACTTCATCGTGGCCGGGGCCTTGACCGGGACACCTTTCGAAAAGCGAGAGGTAGAAGGCCGTCCGGTATCGCTTGAGACCATTCCCGAGATCATTGCCAAGAAGGTTTATTACCGAGGCGCGGAGGCCAGACCGCGGGACATCTTCGATATCGCAGCGGCCGCGCGATCGCATCGAGCCGGCGTTGTCGGCGCCCTCCGGGCATTTCCGGATCGTGTCGCTCGAACAAGGGAGCGGCTTGCAGAGCTGAATCCGGAGTTCGTCAGACGGACGATCGCACAGCTCATGATCATGCCAGACTACGAGGAGATGGCTGCTGATAGCCTTGCCATTGCAACAGCCCTGCTCAAAGAGGTGCTGTCGCCAGCGACATCATCCTGACAACGCTGGCAGCCGGCTTCGAGCGGACCTTTTAGAGCCCGGACGCCTTGGTGAGGTTGGCCCGGAACCGATCGCGCCGCCGCTGGTATTTGCGGGTCATTTCGGCCGAGGTATGGCCGAGCTGCTTCTGCACGTAACGCTCCTCGATCTCCGCCGAAGAGGCGAGTCCGGCGCGCAGCGAATGCCCAGCAAACAGCAGTTCACGATCGCTTTCGGCAGATCGGCGCGTATGCCGGCGGCCAGTGCGGTCTGCTTGACGAGGCGGGCGACATCCTTGTCGGAGAGCCGCTCGACGTTGACGGTCTTGTTGTCCTTGAAGATGCGGCGGAAGAGGGGCCTCGCGCGATGCGCCTGAGCCTGATCCAGGTTTCGAGCGCCACGACGGGCAGGAGAGGTCGCTGGAGCCGCGGCCGACCTCGACCTCGCGCCAGCCGGTCTTGCCGCGCAGCGTCACCAGCACCCCCTTGTCGGCAAAAATCTCGATCCAGCCGGCGCCGTCGCTGTTGTCGTCGCGCGTTACGTCGAGGCCGACGATTTCGGAGCGCCGCAGCCCGCCCGCGAAGCCCAGCAGCAAAATAGCGCGGTCGCGCAAGCCGCGCAGATCATGACCGAGCGTTGCGATCATGGCGATGAGGTCGTCGCCGAGGACGGCCTCCTTCTGCCGCGGCGGCTTGGCGTGCTTGCGGCGAATGCCGGCGAGTACTGTGGAAATATGCCGATCGGCACGGTCCATCGGCTGGCCGCGCTGGGTGAAGTTCCAGGCAAGGCCGGAGAGTCGCCGCTCGATGGTCGCGACGGAGAGAGGCGGAAGGCCGCGTTTCGGCTCACCGGCGGCGCAGGCGCCGATATAGAGGCGATGACCTGGCTGGAGGGCGGCGTCGGGTCGAAGCCTTCGCGGCGGCACCAGTTGGTGAGATGCCGCCAGTCCCTGGCGTAGGCGTCTCGCGTGTTTTCGGAGCTGGCGGCCTTCGCGCAGGCCGTCGCGTACATCGATACGATCTTGTCATCAAAGCCGGGAAAACGGCGCTGGTACTTGGCGATCAACTGCGGATCGAAACTCGACTGGCGGTCACGCGGGACTTCGATCTCCAGCTTGCCGGTCTCGGTCATTACGGTCTTGCGGCCATAGCCGTTACGCGTATTGCCAGCGTCTTCGCCGCTCGCCAGATGATGGTCCATCTCCGCGTTCAGCGCGCGCTCTGTCAGAGCCTTCTTAAGCGAATCAAGCAGGCCGCCCTGTTCGAAGGCAGCACTGGCTGCGCCTCCTGCCAGCAGTTGGTCGAGAAGATCATTCGGTATTGCAGGTTCTTTGCGTCGGGTCATAGTGGGATTCCTTTTTACCCATTATGCCCGCCCGCACACGGAAATCCTGACAGTCCCTGTGAACGAGCACCGAAGGTTGACCCCGTTCGAAACGGCGGCAAGTGCCTGACCTTGCTTGCAAACTCGCAACGCGGGTGGGGTCATGATCGGCGCCGATCGGACCCCATCCGATCTCCATTTCATCTCGCCAAATCAAGGCTACGGGACCGATGATAGGGGTCAACCTTCGATGCTGATTCACACCTAGCCATCAATGGCTGCTTTGGAGCCAGGGTGCACTATAGCATGCTCGAACGCGAATGACCGGACTGCACTTAAAGCGCTCTGGATGGGGAACATCCCGGACGACTGAAACGGGTCGACTCAAGCCGTAGGGCGAAGATCAGGTCTGGCAGCGCCATAAAAGTCGCGACGTGGCGCGATCGAGCCGGCCGGCGCGTCGGCTCGAATTGTGCTGCAATGGAGCGCCCTACGTCGTAACAGCGGGGGCATTCGCATCAGATTCGCGATAAACAGATAACCAGTGCCGCTGACACTATCCCTTGACCGCCGAGCCGACGATTGAATCGACGAAGAAGCGCTGCAGGAAGACGAACAGCACCAATGGCGGCAGCACGGCAAGCGTGGCGCCGGCCATCACCAGTCCAGTATTGAGGGCGCCTCTGTTGTAGCTGAGCAGGCGGCTGAGGCTGATGACGATCGGATAGTCCTGTGCATTGCCCTGTAGAACCGTCAGCGGCCAGAGATAGCTGTTCCAATGATAGACGAAGGCAAACAGCGCCAATGCTGCGATCGCGGGCGCCACGCTCGGCGCGACGATCTTGAACAGGATCACAAGTTCCGACGCCCCATCCATCCGTGCCGCGTCGATCAGATCGTCCGGCACGCCGGCGATGAACTGGCGCATCAGAAAGATGCCGAAGGCATTGGCGAGGTTGGGCACGATGATGCCGGCAAGGCTGGCATTCAGGCCGATCGATCCGACGAGCCGGTACAACGGGATCAGCGTGACGATCGGCGGCAGAAACATGGTGGCGATCAGCACGGAAAACAGCAGCGAGCGACCGGGAAAGTGGTGCTTGGCGAAGGCGTAGCCAGCCATCATGCTGGTGACCAGAATGCCTGCGGTAGTGATCGAGGCGATCACCAGCGAATTCCACATCGCGCGGCCGACATTGATGACGCCGGAGACTTTCTCATAGGCTTCGAGGCTCGGCGTGCGCGGTATCCACACCGGCGGCACCTGCATGGTTTCGGCCGGCGTCTTCAGGCTGGAGAGTACCATCCACAAGAGCGGGAAGGCGGAGGCCACGGCAACCAGCAGCATCAGCGTGGCGAGCAGCGCTCTGCGGCCCGCCAGGCGTTTGCGCGCCAACCGGCTCGATCCTGAGCGGCCCGGCGCGCTCATTGGTCATCCTTCCGGTTGGCAAATGCAAACAGCGCGCACACAACGACGATCAGCGCCAGCATCAGCATCACTGCCATGGCCGAGCCCAATCCGCCTTGCGCGCGCTCGATGCCGACACGGCGGATGTGATAGGTCAGCACGTTGGTCGAGCCGACCGGCCCGCCTTGGGTGATCAGCGCGACCGGCTCGAATACCTGCACGGCATTGATGATGGCGATGACGGCGCTGAACAGAAGCGTGCGCCGCAGCAGCGGCAAGGTGATGAAGCGGAACTGTTCGCGCTGGTTGGCGCCGTCGAGAGTCGCCGCCTCATAAAGACTGCCCGGGATCTGAGTCAGCCCGGCAACGGCCAGCACCGTAAAATAGCCGATCTGCTGCCAGACATTGAGCACGACGATCGAGATCAACGCCGATCTTGGCGAGGACAGCCAGGGTTGCGGGCCGATGCCGGCGAGGCCGAGCATCTGGTTGAGCGGCCCTTCGCTCGGCGAATATAGCTTCGACCAGACCAGCGTCACGGCGATCATCGGCACCATGTAGGTGGAAAACAACACGGTCCGCAGCGCCGTGCCGCCTGCGACATCGCGCTGGTAGACCATCAAGCCGAACGCTACCGAAAGGGGCAGGATGAGCATCACTGACAACGCCGTGTAGATCGCGGTGTTGAGCAGTGCTCGCTTGAAATCCCGCCCGACCGAGGTCGGTCCGAATATTTCGCGAAAATTGTCGAAGCCGATGAAGCTCGCACTGGAAAAAGGTGTTTGCGTCGACCAGTCCTGGAATGACAGCCAGATGGTGAGCAGCATCGGCAGCAGGATGAAAACGCCGATCAATGTCACGGCGGGCGCCAGCATGATGCCCGCCGAGGCACGATAGGTCTTGATCATCGCTCTGCTTCCAAAGCGTCGGGCTCACGAAACAGCGCCTTCGCTATTTGGCGGCACGCTCCAGGATCGAGACGGCATCGGCCTGCGCGTTCGCCTGCGCATCCTTGGCCGAGAGCTGCCCATACTGCAACGCCTCGAGCGTCTGCTGGAGCGATTCGCTGAACTCCTGCCCTCCCGGGACGACAGGGAAGGGCTTGGCGTCGGCAAGCACGCTGACATAGCCGGACAGGAACTCGGAACCGAGCTTGTCCTTGTGGGCTTCGATGTCGGAGGTCCGCGTCGGCAGGATGCCCATCGACATCAGAATATCCGACATGGCCGAGGCGCCGTTCTTGCCGGACTTCGGACTGTTCAGCCATGCCAGGAAATCCCATGCCACTTTTTGCTCGGCCTGACCGGCATTGGCGTTGACGACCGTCATCCACGAATAAGAGATCGAGTGCGGCTTGTCGCCGCTCGGACCGACCGGGATGGGTGCGGTGGCGATACTGGAGAACTTGTCGCCCATGCCGCTCTTCAATGCGCTTTCCCACCAGTTGGCCATGATGATCATGCCGGTCTTGCCTGAGACGAAATTGTCTAGGAAGGGGCCGGTGGTGTTGGCGTCGGCGGTGGCCATCGCCGGATCGCTGGCGCCGGACTTGATCAGATCCTCGTAGAGCTGGAAAGTCTCGCCGGCTTGAGGACTGTCGAGCATCGGTTTGCCGTCCTTGACCAGCTCGCCGCCATTGGAGACCAGCAGCGAGGCGAAGGGATGGACGACGCCCGCGGCCCAGGAATTGATCATGCCGAAACCTTGCTGGCCGGCGTCTTTCCGGGTCAGCTTCCGGGCCGCATCCTTCAATTCGGACCAGGTCTTCGGTGCGGCCGTAATGCCGGCCTGCTTGAACAGCTCCTTGTTGTAGTTCAACGCATAGACGTCGATCTCGTTTGGAATGCCGTAGAGCGTGCCGCCGACCGATGCCGCACTGACGACACCAGCCGGCCATGCGCTCTTGACCTCGCCGGCAACCGCATCGGGGGCCGGCGCGACAAGCTTGTCTCGCGCCAGTTCGGGCAGCCACAAATCATAGATGCCACCGATCGTCGGCCCATCGGAACTGCCGCCCTGGGAACGCAGTGTCGTCAGGAGATCGCCGAAGGGAACGGCGCGAATGGTGACGGTCACATCCGGATTGCTCTTGGCGTAGTCCTTGGCCGCGGCGTCCAGCAAAGCGACCGTTTCGGGCGACCAGTGGGTCAGATAGGAGATGTTGACCGATTGGGCCCAACCAAGGGTGGGCGAGGCCAACAACCCTGCCGCCAGTGCCAGTTTCGAAATCCAAGCCAAAGACATCCGACCCTCCGCATAGCCACACAGCGATGTCCATGACGTTATGACAACATGAAGCAACGATGCAAGCGCTATCTTCGTGGAGAGCTCCTGCCGGTGTTGCGCGCTTTCTTACTGCGGTCCACAAAGCGTACGAGATTACATTGTGAAAACAAATAATTAGATGATAAAGTTCGAGATGATTCTCCCCTGCCGGCCATGTCCGAACATACTGCAAGGCACTTGCGGTCGAAGTCATGTTGTTATAATGAGATGAGAAAAGCTTATGACCGCCTCTCGGCTTTTGAACCGCTGTGGGAATGACAATCGACAAGAATGGGAGACTGAGTATGTTTTCAATTCATCGACGCGCCGCACTCGGCCTGATCGGCGGCTTTGCCGCAGTCTGCACCGGGGTCCTCACCGCACTGCCGGCAAAGGCTGACGACACCGTGACCCTGTGGAGTTGGCGCACCGAGGACGAGGCTGCGATGCGCCGCATCTTCGATGCCTTCGAAGCCAAGACCCCAGGCATCAAGGTCAACGTCCAGTTCACCCCCGACGCCGACTACCAGAACCGGCTGAGCACGGCGCTGCGTGGCGGCCGCGGGCCTGATATCGCCCAGCTCAAGGCTTACGGCGAACTGCAGCCCTTCATCGAGGGTGGCTATCTCGACGCGCTCGACGACAGCGTGCCGGAGCTGAAGAACATCGCTGATGCCGCCCTCGGCGGCGCTCGTGGCCGCGCCGACGGCAAGATCTACGGCGTGCCCTATTCGGTGCCGATGATGGGTGTCTTCTACAATCAAGACATCTTCGCCGCCCAGGGCATCGAAATCCCCAAGACCTACAAGGATTTCGTCGCCGCCTGCGAGAAGCTGAAAGGGGCGGGGATAACGCCAATAGCCGCCGGCGGCGCCAACGGCTCCGCCTGGGCGCTGGAGATCGGCGTCGGCGTCGTCGGCCCGACCATCTATGGCCCGGGCTTCTACGACGAAATGATGAGCGGCAAGGCGACCTTCGAGGATCCGCGCTACGTGGCTGCCCTGAAACGCTATGCCGAGTTGAAACCGTATTTCTCCGACGGCTTTGCCGGGGTCGATTACACCACATCGACACAGCAATTCATCGGCGGCAAGGCGGCCATGTTCTTCGGCGGCTCGTTCGAGAACGGCAGCTTCAAGGCGCAGAACCCGAAGCTGAAATTCTCGATCTTCCCGTTCCCCGCCGATGACCCGGCAACCAAGCTCTACACCTCGGCCTTTTCAGACGGCTCCTATGGCCTGGTCTCTGAAAGCGCCAACAAGGAGGCGGCGACCAAGGTGCTCAACTTCATGGCCTCGGCCGAGTTCGCGCAGCTCTTCGCCGACGAGTTGGGCTGGCCGCCGGCCCGCACCGACGTCACCGTCAAAGACCCGGTGCTCGCCAAGATGATGGAAATGTCGAAGAATTCCACACCCTATCTGACGCTTGTCGGCTTCCGCTGGCAGACGCCGACGGCCTCCTCGATCCTGCAGTCCGAGATCATCGACATGGTCGAAGGCAACATCACGCCGCAGAAGCTGGCGGCCGACATGCAGGCGGCCGTCAGCAGCTGGTTCAAGCCGAAGCAGTAGGCCGTCACACCCTGCGCGAAACAAGCACATGATCGCCCGTCGCCGCAAAAGCAGCCTTCAGCGCACCCAGCAGCGCATGGCGGTGCTGTTCATCCTGCCGGCATTGGCCGTCTATTCGCTGTTTGTCCTTTATCCGTTGCTGATGTCGCTGTGGGGCAGCTTCTTCGTCTGGAAGGGCCTGCGCATGCTGGAGTACGCCGGCATGTCGAATTTTACCCGCCTGTTCGTTTTCCCGAGCGGCGGACGGCTCTACGGAGCGCTCTGGCACAACGTCGCCTGGTTTTTCGGCATCATGCTGTTTCAGAACGGCCTTGGCCTGCTGTTCGCCTGGCTGCTGTTCCTGCGCGCCAAAGGGGCGGCCTTTTTCCAGTCGGTCTTCTTCTTCCCGGCAGTGCTGAGCCCAGTCATCGTCGGCGCCCTGTGGCGCCTGCTGCTGGCGCCAGGCGGCACCATCGAATGGATGCTCAACGGCCTTGGCCTGCATCAAGGCAGCCTGACCGTGCTCGGCAACAGCCACACCGCGTTGGCGATGCTCATTGCCGTCGACGCCTGGAACTGGATGGGCCTGCCGGTGCTGATCTACACCGCCGGCCTCAGGCAGATTTCCGGCCAGATATTCGAGGCTGCCAGGCTGGACGGCGCCGGCAGCGGCCGCATGCTGGTCTCGGTTGCCCTGCCTTTGCTGATGCCGGCCATCGGCACGCTGACGACGCTGTCGTTCATCAACACCTTCAACCAGTTCGACATCGTCTATGTCATGCAAGGCGTGCAGGGCAATCCAAGCTATTCGACCGACACGCTGGTAACCTATTTCTACCGGCTCGGCGTCGGCGCCGCAGGCGCGGTCGGCATCACGGATATAGGCCTGGCGCTTGCGCTGGGAACGCTGCTGTTTCTCATCCTCAGCATCGGCACGCTTCTGATGCTGCGCTTCTTCGACCGTCGCACGGTGCAATTGTGAACGCCCTCGTCATCCCTCAACAGCTCGCACGGCTGCCGGGCTGGACGGCGCTGGTCCTGTGGACCGCAGCGGTGCTGTTGCCGCTCTATATTCTCGTCGTCTCCTGTTTCAAGACCACGGCGGAGATCTACGACAACAGGCTCGGCCTGCCGCAAAGCTTTGCCTTCGACAATTTCGTTGCGGCCTGGACGCGCGCCGATCTCGGCCAGAATTTCATCAACAGCCTGATCGTCACCGGCGGTGCGGTGATCCTGACCATCTTCGTGTCGGCAATGGCCGCCTTTCCGCTGAGCCGCTATCGGCTGGGCTGGAACGGCATCATGCTCGGCCTGTTCCTGTCTGGCATCATGTTGCCGATCCGGCTTGCCTCGGTGGAGCTGTTCACGCTGATGCGCAACCTTGGCCTGCTCGATTCGCTGACCGGCCTGATCCTCGTCTATTCGGCTATCCGCATTCCCTTCGCCGTCTTCATCTTCGCAAATTTCATGCGGGTGCTGCCGTCCGAACTCGACGAGGCGGCGCGCATGGATGGTGCCGGCGAGGCGCGCATCCTGTTCCAGATCGTGCTGCCGATGGTGAAGCCCGCAATATCGATCGTCGCCATCTTCACAGCTATCGCCGTCTGGAACGACTTCTTCTTCCCACTGATCTTCATCTTCGATGATCGCTACAAGACCGTGCCGCTGGCCATCAGCGTCTTTGTCGGCCAGTTCCGCACGGATTGGGGCCTGGTGTTCGCCTCGCTTGCGATCTCCATGGCGCCCATCCTGATCATGTACTGTCTGCTCGCCCGCCAGATTCGCGAAGGCGTCGGCACCGGGGGAGGGGTGAAATGATCGAGGACAAGGTCTATGCCGCACGCTCAATCCTGGTCGTCGGGGCGCATGCCTTCGATGCCGAGGTGATTGCCGGTCCGCTGGCGGCGGCGGCAGTGCAAGGTGGCGCCGAAGTCACCTTCCTGCATCTCAGCATGGGCGAACAGGGCCATCCAAGCCTCATCCCCGAGCACTATTGCGTCCAGAAGCAGGAGGAGGCCGCAAAGGCCGCAGCCAGGCTAGGCGCTGCCATGCGCAGTCTGGGGCTGCACGACGCCTTCTTGCCTTGCGACGACGAGACGGCGCTCAAGGTTTGCGATGTTGTGCGCGAGTTGAAGCCGCAAATCGTTATCACCCACTGGCATGGCAGCTGGCACAAGGACCATCGCGCCGCAGCCCGGCTGACGCAGACCGGCATCTTCTTTGCGGCATTGCCGACGCTGAAGCGCGACCATGCCGCGCACACACCGCAACTGCTGCTTTTCGGCGAAAACTGGGAGGACGACGAAGGCTTTCGCCCCGAGCACCTTGTCGACGTCAGCGACGGCTTCGAGGCCTGGAGCGAGGCGGTGCGGGAATATGAACTGGCACATGGCCTGAGCAGTTTCCCCTACGTCGATTATTACAGCGCACTTTATCGGCTGCGCGGCTGCCTGCGCGGCACGCGCTACGCGCAGGGTTTTGCCGCGGCCTCGCAGTCTTGGCATGCCGGCAGTGGCCTGTTCGCGCCGGCAGCCAGTCGGAGTCGCTCTCGATGACACGCGTTCTGGCCATCGATCTTGGCGGCACCAATTTGCGCGCCGCTATCCATTCCGGGGATGTTCGCTGGCTGGAGATGCTCAGCCGCGAGCCCGCACCAGCAAGCCTTGATGCCTTCGTCGCCCGTATCGGCGCGTTGCGCGCCGAGGCCGGTCCGGTCGAGGCACTTGGCCTGGCGGTGCCGGGGCTTGTAGAAGGCTCGGTCTGCCACTGGGTTCCGAACCTGCCCTATCTCGACGGTGTCGACATCGCGGCGTTGTTTCCTCGTCTGCCTGTTGCCATTGGCAATGACGCGCAGATCGCCATGCTGGCCGAGGCGGTCGAAGGTGCTGCAACAGGCTTGTCCGATGCCATCCTGCTGGCGATCGGCACCGGCATCGGCTCCGCCGTTCTGGCCAACAACCGCATCGTCGCCGGCGCACGTGGCGGCGCCTGCTCATTCGGCTGGGCCTGCGCCGACATCGAGGATGAAGGCGAGGACCGCAGCGGCTGGCTGGAGCGCTTCGCTTCCGGGCGGGCGTTCGACGCCGCGGCGCGCCAGATCGGGCTGGCCAATGGCGGCAGGCTGGTCGAGGCCGCCCGGGCCGGCAAGACGGCCGCATTTGATGCTTTGGAGCTGCCGGCGCGCGGGCTGGGCACTACCTTGGCGGGTGCGGTCGCGCTGCTCGATCCCCAGGCAGTCCTGTTTTCCGGCGGCCTTGCCGACGCGCTGGACGTGATAGGGCCGCCGCTGCTTGCGGCATTGCGGCGTCAGCTGCCGCCACATCTGCGCGATGTCGTTCTTCGGTCCGGCGAATTCGGCTCCCGCGCCGGTCTCGTCGGCGCCTCTCTGGCCGGTCTCGCCGGAGCACAGTGGAGGCAGATAAGATGAGCGAGCCGAGCTTCCAGCAACCCGATCGCCGAAGGCCCGAGCCGCTCTGGTATCAGGTGGAAGAGGCCATTCGCGCCATCGTCAAGAGCGGCGAATGGGCAACCGGCGACCAGATTCCGGCCGAAGACAGACTGTGCGCCCTGTTCGGAGTGAGCCGCATCACGCTGCGTCACGCGCTGCGCAATCTGGAGGAGCACGGGCTGCTCAGGCGCGAACATGGCCGTGGCACCTTCGTGCGCTCCACCACGCTGGTCGCCGGCACCCGCGAACTCACCAGCTTCACGCAGGAAATGGGCAATATGGGCGTGGTCGCGGGCTCGCGCTTGCTCGACTGCAGCCTGACCACCGCCAATGCCGCTGCGGCTGGAGCGCTGGAGATCGAGGAAGGCGACCCGGTGGTGCGCGTCCGCCGGCTCAGGCTCGGCAACAACGAGCCGATCGGTATCCAGACGGCGCAGCTCTCGGCCGCGCGCGTGCCCGGCTTTCTCGATGCCGGCCTGCTGCAGGGCTCGCTCTACGAAGCGCTGGAGCGCCATTACGGCATCGTGCCGGTCGCGGCGCGCGAAAACTACCGTGTCGGTGCGGTCGGGGCGGCGGATGCCGAGTTGCTCGATCTGCCCGCGGGGAGTCCCGCTTTCGTGGTCGAGCGCATCACCACCGACGAGCGCGGCCCATTCGAATTCACCGTCTCGGTCATGCGTGGCGACCGCTACGAAATCCGCTCTACGCTGCGTGCCGGTCGCGCCGCGCCAACCGCAAGAAGCTGAGCCATACTCAAGCCGACCCATAACAGGAGTACCGACGTGTCCGATCTTTACATACCTCGCCTTGCCGCCCTCATCCAACAGGCCTCGAAAGCCAATGCCGAAGCCTTTGGCGAGGCGGCCAGCCGCTTTGCCGACACGCTCGAGAGCGGTGGCTTGGTTCATCTCTACGGCTCTGGCCACTCGGTGTTGCCGGTTCAGGAAGTGTTTCCGCGCTACGGCAGCTATGTCGGCTTCAATCCGCTGACCGACCCGCGTGTCATGTGGCATAATGTGCTCGGTGCCGGCGGCGTGCGCGAACTTCTGTGGCTGGAGCGGACCGAGAAATACGCCGAGAAATTCCTGGATCACCAGCCGCTCAACAAAGGCGATTCGATCATCATCTTCGGCCACAGCGGCCGCAATTCGTCCGGCATCGACACCGCGCTTTACGCGAAAAAACGCGGCATCTTTGTCGTTGCGGTGACCAGCAAGAACAATCTCGACAAGCCGGCGACACACTCTTCCGGCAAACGGCTTGCCGATGCCGCCGACCTTGTCATCGACACCTGCTCGCCGATCGAGGATGCCATCGTGCCGGTCGAGGGCTGGAGCCGGCCGGTCTCCGGTTCGTCGACCGTGCTTGCCATGATCCTGGCGCATGAGTTGATCGCCCGCACCGCCGAGGCGCTTTCGAAGCGCGGCATCGAGCTGCCGGTTTTTGCCTCGCCGACAATTGCCGGCGTCACACTGCACGACACCGACGTCATTTATGGCGTCTATCGCGAGAGAATGCTCGAGGCACAGAAGAAGCACCTGCCGGCGTTCCAGGCGACCATGCGTGGCGAATGACAAACCGGGGAGGCCACGCAAAACGCTAGGCTAGGCTAGGACGTAGACTCATCACCGTGTAGCCAGATGCGAGTTGACACGAGTTTCAGGGCGGCAAGATAGTTCTCAGACAGCTTGTCGTATTGGGTTGCGATGCGACGGAACTGCTCGGCCTTGTTGAAGAAGCGTTCAACTAAGTTGCGGGCCTTATACAGGAAGGGGCTGAAGCAGATCGGGCCCTTGCGGTTGGCCTTCGGCGGGATGTTGGCCCATGCCTTTCGCTCGCTGACGGCATTACGCAAGGCGTTGGCATCATAGCCCTTGTCGGCGAGCAGCATGGCACCCTCGGGCAAATCCGTGATCAGGTCCGCTGCCGAGGCAATGTCACTCATTTGACCTGCCGTGAGCGTCAGCTTGATCGGCCTGCCTTCGGCGTCGACAAGACCATGGATTTTGGTCGTCAGCCCGCCTCGGGAACGACCGAGACAATAATCTCGATCCCCGTTTTTGCTGTCGCGCCTTGCTGATGGACGCGAACAATGGAGGTATCGATCATCTGCACCGTTGCATCATGGGCTTTGGTGATGCCATGCATGAGGCGGTCCCACACACCTGCTTTCCGCCATCGACGAAGCGATTGTAGCAGGTGGTGCGTGGGCCGTATCGCCCCCTGGCAGATCGCGGCATGGCGCACCGATCGCAGCACCCAGAAGATGCCGTCTGCCCGCTGTGCCTGGACGGTGATCGTGCCGAAGAAAACCAGTGCTGCAGCGAACGTTCCTCGCAATATTGCGTTTAACCATGAAAGACGACGATTCGCCCAAAGCATGCAAAAGGGCCCATCGGCTCTCGCGCCGCGATGCAAGGCCAGGAAAGCCTTACGCCAGATCAGTTTGTGAAAAGTCATTGCCCTTGTAAAGCAGGGCAAGCCGGTGAGCCTTCGCGCAAGCGTAGGCAAAACAATCGCCGAAATTGAGATCGGCTTTGTGCCCGACTGCTTTGCCGTATTTCATGCTGGCTTCGATCGCCCGGTCGCCGATGTCGCCGGATATCATGATTTCCTTGCCGGCGATCTCGATCAAAAAGGAGTCGACGGTATCACGGGCTTGCGCCAGCATGTTGGCCGTGGGCTTGGCGTTCTTTTTGATGGCTTCGGCCGACGCTCGCGCGAGACCCTGGACTGCCTCGAACCGGACGAGCGGGGAGACATACAGCGGCTTGGTCGCGGCCGCGAGCCGCTTTTCCAGTTCTTCCGCGCCACGTTCCTCATTCAGGATGGCAACGATCACCGAGGCATCGACGAACATCAGTCGTCGCTCCACATTTGGTCGGTGAATTTCTTCATATCGAAATCAGGGTTGGCCGGCCCGATCCGCCGTGCCATTTCCTTGACTTTGGCAAGTCTCTCGCGCAGCGGGACGCTGCCGCGGTTGCGCTCGATCTCGTGGCGCAAGGCGGTTCTGACGGCCTCGGTCTTGCTGCGCGCGTTGGTAATGTGCTGCAGCTCGACGACCATGGCGTCGACGTCGGGATCGCGAATGAAGAGCGGCATTTTGTATATCCTCATGAGTGATATATGTATATCATACCGGAGATATACTCGCCAGCGAATTCGCGAGCGGCGGTTTTGATAAGGATGGGAGGGAGGAATGCAGCTCGCGAAAATCCGTCGGGAGGTTCGGTTCTGGTGCTCAGTCCTTGGAATCGCTCGGCGTCTGAAACACGTCGCTCCGGCCATGTCACTGTCAACGCCCGCATGCCCAAGGCGTATCGACGCTACGTGCGCCGACGCATGCGCATCCCAACATCCGCGGCGACCGATCCGGCGGCGAGGATAAACAATCTGAACCACGCGCTGCCTCCACATGATGGCGCCGGCGAACTCAACGAAGCCGTGCTGCCATTCGTGGTGAACTGGATAACACGGCCTATCTTCTCGCTCGAAAATTCCGCGGCCTCGACAATCATTGCCGGGTTACCTCGACCGATCCCTTCGCCGTCTATCCGCGTCTCATCGGCTGTCGCGCTGATCCGAATTGACAGCCACCCGCAATTAAAGGGCCGTTTGATGACACCTAGGCCTCCCCAGCAGTATTAGTTCACAAAGCAGGTCGGCACCCCTGCGATCCGCTGGATCCGGTCAGCGTGTGCTTCGGGTTCGGGGTGCAAGATCAGGCGGTGCCATTTGCACGGATGGCGGCGAACCAACCACCACGGCAGGGGCGCCAGATTGCTCACCACGTTGGCTCTCTACTTCGCGGCTCATACCTTGGTGAGCAGCTTGCATCTCCGGAACGGTGAAAACCGGTACCTCGCCCTTGAAACCCTGGAGCTCAAAGGCGCCCGCCTGGACAACTGGCATCGATGCTCCCTTCGCAAAGCCGGGACCAAGCACCAGGGGGATGCGCAGCTTCTTGGTCGTCGATTCGAGCCGTGCCGTGCGGTTCACGGGCGAGCCGATCGCGGTGTAATCGAAGCGCCGTTCGGAGCCGAAATTGCCAACCGAGCAGATGCCGGTCTCGATGGCGACGCCGATTGCGATAGAGGGGTGGCCCTCGGCGGTGAAAGCGGCGTCTTCACGCTTCACCCGTTCTATCAGGGCTAGCCCCGCTGCGAGCGCGCGCTCGCGATGGTCCGGCTGATCAAGCGGCGCGTTCCAGAAGGCGAGCACCGCGTCGCCCATGAATTTGTCGATGGTGCCGTCGCGCTTGAGGATCTCATCGGTCGCAATGCCGAGGAAGTGGTTGACCAACTTTGCAATTTCCTGGGTATCGAGTTGTTCGCTCATCGTCGTGAAGCCGCGTATGTCGCTGAGCAAGATTGTGATCTCGCGCTTCTCGCCGGACAGGATGGCTTCGGTGTCCGAGCTTGCGAGGCGCTGCACCACGGAAGGCGACAGATACTGGGAGAACTGCCGTGCCAGGGTGGACCGGCGCTGCTCGCTGCGCCTGTAGAGGACATAGCCTTCGAAGCCGGCTACCAGGATCGTCGCAAGCGCCGGCTGCAGGGGGTCATAGAGTGCACCCTGCATGTTGTATTCGAGAGCGCCGAACACGAAGGGCGTGACGGCCAGCAGCGCGAGAGCCAGGGCACCAAGCACGACACGCTCGGCGAGCACTCCGGAAAGCCCGATGAACATGAGGGCAGTGAGGACAAACCAGAGCCGCTCCACCGTGCGCGCGTGCGTCGGCTCTGCCAGGTAGCGCCCGGCAAGCAACTGGCCGATTGCATCGGCGTGGATGTCCGCGCCTGGTCGCGCTGGACGTGTCGGGGTGGGCAGGTACTGCGTCAGTCCCACGGCCGACAGATCGACGATGACAATGGCATCCCGCAGCCGCTGATCACTGTCGCCCGAAAGGATAGTGATGGCAGATATGCGTGGCGTATCGGTGCTGGTTTCCCAGAGGCGGATGCTCCCCTCCGGCTCGAGCGGCACGATGGCGCCGGCCATCCTGAGTGCATCGAACCCGGCGGCATTCAGGCGGGCTATGTAGCCGTCCTGCCCGGCATAAAGGCGCAGGAGCTCGAGTGCGAAGGACGGCCACAGCTGCACGCCTTGAGCGGTATTGCGAAGCCACAGCAGCGGCACATGGCGCAGTACGCCGTCGGGATCGGGCAAGGTGCGAATGACGCCGAGGCCCGCGGCGGCGTTCGAGAATTGGGCAAGCGAGCCGGTCAGGCCGGTGAAGCCGGGAAGTGTGTCGGGTACTTGCCCGACGATCGACCAGCCGGCCTTGGGCTCTGCTTCTGAAACCGTCGCCTCGTTACCCAGGCTGACGGCAAGCGCCGTTCGGGTTTTCGCCAGTGCCGTTGCAAGGCGCTTGTCTCCGGCGATGCCCTCAGGCGAGGTGTCGGCCTCGGGCAGCACCAGCGCAAGCCCGATCACCGCGGCGCCGGATGCGGTGATGCCATCGACCAGATCGGCCAACAGGCCACGGTTCCAAGGCCATCGCCCATGTGCCTTGAGGCTGGCATCGTCTATCGAGACGATCACGACGGGATTGCTCGTCGCCTGGCGTGGGGCGAGAAACTGGTAGAAGTCGTAGGTGCGTTCGCGGAGGCGCGACAGCGGCCCATCGAAAGCCAAATGGCAAGCGACCAGCAAGAGCACGACCGCAAGACCGGACATTTTGCGCCTGGCAGCTTGCCGCCAATCGAACAAGGGGCTCATGCTGGTCGGGCGGGTCTACCTGCAGTCTGGATAGCAGCAACCCTCACCCTCACACCCACCGTTATCCACGCCGCCGCCCACAGGTGGCGTTAGGCTGTCGGGGAACTCCATGACCACTCCCGGCAATGCGCCGTCGGTGGACTCGCAGACTTTGAGCGAACCGCCGAGTGCCGACGCACAAATCGCGCTTACGTCCAATCCCGGACCTGGTGCCCCTGGCAGGCCGGTGCCGGCTATCCGGTCGATGCTGTCCAATATCGGGAAGGTGTCGATGCCGCCGTAGCCGGTCAGCAGCTTGCCATCGTCCGATGTGCAGGCGTAGCCCGGGTTTGTGATGACCAGCCGTTTGCCATTGATCGTGCAGGTCATGCGGCCGGCGCGCAGTATGCCGACGGTCTGGCCGGCTGCCACCAGCACTTCGATGATGCCGCCTCTGGCCCCGAGCACCATATGCGGCGTCGCAACCTGCATGACGCCGCCTTTCGAAACCTGGCCGCCATAAAAACGGGCCAGGCCGCTGTTCATCCCGATGTCGATTTTTCCAGATCCGGAGCCCGGATTGTAGACGAATTCATCGATCGTCAGGCTGGTGTTCGGACCAATCTTGGCGCTCGATTCGTCCCGGAACACCAGCATTCCCAGACCAGTGGGATCGCTGCGCAACTGATCGCCGAGTTCGACGCCGGCACCGACGTTCATTGTCCCGCCGTTGTTGCGGACGATGTTGGTCTGGTAGGCCGTCATCGACCCGATCGTTTCAGCGGCGGATGGTGCCGCGAAGGCAAGGCAGGCGACAAAAATGGCGATCTGACGGTACGGGGTCCTCATCGCGGCCTCTTTCAATTGAGCGTCAACGTGTAGCTCATGAGCATTTCGAACGATTTTCGGTCGCGGTTGGCGATGTCGAAGTTGGTTTCGCGATAGGCGAGATCGACGCTGATCTTCTGCGCCTCCGTCAGCTGAAAATCGCTTTCCGAGGCAATGCGCCAGAAGTCGCTCTTGATATTTGTGCCGATGCCAACGGACAGATCGGGAGTGTTGCTGTGGCCGGCCGAGAACGCGACCTGGTGCGACCATGCGAAGAGATCCGGTACGGTCATCAACAGGCCGCCATAGCGGATCTCGCCCGTGTAGCTGTGTCCGATCTCGCCAGATCCGGAGGCGAAGTCATTCGAGCCGACAAAGCGCAGTCCGAGCGCCTGGCCATTGCGGAAGCGGTAGCTGCCGCCTGCCTCATAGAAAACCCTGCTATCGGCGAAAATGCCTTGCGAGGCGCTTAGATCGATGTAGCCGCCGCCTGCAAAAAGCGTCGTCTCGACGGTCGGGCGCACAAGAAAGCGTCCACTGAGGCCGATGCCGGTTTCTTGGATGTCGCTGTCGAAACGATCTGTAACGGTAAACGCCGAAAGTAGCAGGCGCAGCGAATCGATCCCACTGTTGGGTAGTCCCTTGTCCCAGGTGATAGCGGCGTTGCCGTGGATGAAGGTCTTCTCGCTACCCGGAACCGACAGGTCTTCCGTGAAAAAGCGCTGTGTCGCCGTCAACGACCCTGAAAGGACGAGGGCGTCGGCACTTGGCGTGCCGAGGTCCCATCGCACAAAGCCTTCCGCCCGCCCATAGGGCGAGACGAAGCTGTCGTCGTCCTGCGCCCCACCCGGCTCAAAATCGGTGAATGCGCTGAACACGCCGCCGGTCAGGGCGAGTTCCCAGGTGACGCCACGCAACGCGCGCTCGATGCGGGCGAGCAGGCGAACGGCTTCCTGCTGCTCACTTGCGCTCAGACCGCCGACTTCGATGCCGTACTGCACCTGCCGCCGGGCCAATTCATAGGAGCCGACGTGATAGTACAACCGGCTGGCCGCCAGCCGGGCGCGCGCATCGCGGGGATATTTGATCAGATACTGCTCGATCGAGGAGATCGCCTGGTCGTATTGCCCTGCGTTGACGGCAACCGTGACGAACTGTGCGAGCGTTCCGTTGTCCGACGGACTGGCGATGCGGGCTGAAAAAGCATCGTCATAGGCCGAAAAAAGACCCTGCGCGCCGGCCGGCAACGCGCCGCTACAAAGCAGCGCCCCGGCGCAGCCGACGATTGTTCGAAACGAAGATTGCATGCCGAGAACCACCCCAAACCCGACCAGTGCGAAGGACTTAGCACGACCACAAGAAAAAAGGCGACTGAACTTTGACGAAATCGTCCGAGTTTTCAACAGCTGTTGCAGCCGCGCAACAAACTATCGGGTTCATTCGTATTTCGGCTGCGCTGGTTGCCAAAACATCTTCTCGGCGTTGCTGTATTGGTGGAAATATTCGGTCGCGATAGAAACTAACAAAACTCATCGCACGATAAAGAATCTGGCTTGATTCAAGATCAATATAGTTCGCGTGATTCTGCACGTATTTGGTCGCTGCCTGACCCATCGATGTCACATATGGCTCATCCGAAGGTCTTCCGTCGCATTGCGGAGGCGATCGGAGAGCTGGCGGGCAATGCTTCTCAACACGGCTTGCGCGATATGCGGCTTGGCCTTTAATATCTTGTTGGCGGCCGACGAGGTCAGCTCATAGGCAACTACGTTCTCGTCCGCGATCACGTCGGTCGAGCGCGGTCGCTCGGTCAAGAAGCCCATTTCGCCCACAGTGCATCCAGCCCCGATGCTCGCCAGCCGGCGGCGTCCGCCAAGCGCATCCACCCAGACGCTGATACAGCCGCGCGTCAGCATCCACAGTCGGTCGGCCTGATCGCCAGCGCGGCACAGCACGGTGCCTCTGGGGACCTCGACGTGGTCGAGATAGCTCATCAGCACTTTCAGATCTTCCGGCGCCATGGTCACGCCGAAATCGGTGCGCTCGAGCGGCACCTCTATCACCGAGCGGGCAGCACTGTCCGTGCGCTCGACGATTTCCTCTTCGAAGCGCTCCAGCGCCGCCTCGAGATCGGGGTAGATGTTGGGCTTATCGCTTTGTGACGTAAACTCCTCCAGGGCCTCGGCATCCCTGAGATCACTGAAGAACAATCGCTGACCGCGCCGGGCGCAGCGAGCGGAGATCTGCTGCAAGGTCAACGCGCCGGAGGCGTCGACGTCGCTGACGGCGCGGAAATCGAGAATGATCACCCGCACCACGCTGGGCAGCCGGTCAATTTCCTCCGCGAGCTCATCGGCATTGCCAAAGAAGAGCACCCCCTGCAGCTCGAGGACTGCCAGCTCCCGCTCGTGAATCGCCAGCAATTCGGTCTGAGCAGTGGAGCGGATGCGCCTGGAGCGCGTCTTGCCGACGATCTCCTTGCGCCGCACCACAGGCCGGCTCATTTCGATCATGAAGACGATGCAGGCCAGCGCCACGCCGACCACGGCGCCGACAACGGGTTGGCCAAGGACCGTGGCGAGCGCCACAGCGGCGACCACGGCAATATTTCGCCGTGCCTGGGTTCGGCCCGCCGCGCTGGTGCCGAGAAGTGCTTGCCGCGCCGTCCGCAGCGCCCAACGGTCGATGGTATTGATGCCGACGAAGACCAGAATGGCGGACAGCACAACCAGCGGCATTGAGAAGATCAGATCCGGGAAGGCAAGGATGGCAGCGAGCAGCACCGCCCGGCTCGCAAACGTCGACGTGCGCATGCGCCCGCCGGCACGGTAGTTGGCGGCGGTCAGCGCGGCCGACGTGGATACGAACAGCCCGCCCATGAGGGGAGAGGCAAGATTGGCGATTCCCAGCCCGACGAGGGCGCGGTCCTGGCCGACCTGAACGTCGGCCAGATTGCGCGCAGTGCGCAGGGTAAAGACGGTGTCGAGCGTTCCCACGATCGCCAGGGTCAACGAGCCGGCAATCAGGGTCCACCAGATATGTTTCAGCCCCAGCCGGAGCGTTGAGGCAGCCTCGATCATGCTTACCGGTGCCCAGCCCTCGATATCGATCGAGCCGATAACGAGGCCGAGCTCAATGTCGGGCGCCCACAGGCGGGCTGCGTGGTAGATCACATAGCCGATGATCAGGCCGGCAAGCAGCGCCGGAACTTTGGGCGCATGCCGCGTGATCATCGCCATGGCCGCGATCAGCGCAAGACCGAAGGGTAGTCTTGTGATCGTCGCCAGGCTGAAATCCGCCGCCACGATGCCGCTCCAGGAGGAGACCGCGAGAGCATCGGCGTCTGGCTCTTGATGACCAGGATGCCGACGCCCGAGACGAACCCGGCGACAACCGGATGGGGGGCAAGCTTGACGATCCGGGCGAGACCGGTTGCGCCGATGAGGATCATCCACAGGCCGGTCAGCATCACGCAGCCGACGAAGGCAAGCAGCGCTTGGGTCGTGTTGCCGTCGAGAGCGACAAGCAGGGATCCCAGCAGGCTGGCCTGGATCAGCGAGTTGCTGGGCATGGTCGTCACGAAGAACGACCGTTGAAATGCGGACGCGACAACGCCGCCGACAATGGCAGCGATGACGCCGGCAAGCGCGCCTTCCGCCACTCGATCCGCGCCGAGCGGCGATAGGGCAAGGACGCCGGAGGAGACGCACATCGGCAATGCTACTCCTGCGGTCGTCACGCCCGCGGTGAGTTCCTGAGCCAGAAAGCCCATCCCTGCGCTTAAACGCGCAAAATCCCTCTGTATCGCAACCTGCTCAGTCACGGCGGTTCAAAGCCCCAAAAATCCCACGGTGGTGATTCCGCCGATGCCCCTACAGGACAGGACGCGCATCGGCGGACATGCCAAAACTACAGCACGAGCATGGTGGCGAGCCCCAGCATCAGGCCCATGCCTACGATATCGGTGACGGTGGTAAGAAAGATCGCTGAAGCTACGGCCGGATCGGCGCCGACCCGCCGCAGGCCCAATGGGATCAGCACGCCGGAGATTCCGGACATGAGGCACGATCCGGACATGGCGAGCAGGATGACAAGTGCCAGCATGGGCGCCTGGGCTGCCGACTCCGGTTGGCGCGAGGCGTAGAACCACATGGCCGCAGCCGCCACAAGACCGACGAGCACGCCGTTAGCGATCCCGAGCGCGCCCTCCCTCATCACTAGGTGCAGTTTCGGTCGCTTATCCACATCGCCCAGGGCAAGGCCACGCAGCGTCATAGCCAATGCCTGGCAGCCGGTGTTTCCGCTTTGCCCGGCCAAGACCGGGAGGAATGCCGCCAGGGCGACGATCTTCTCGATTGTGCCTGTGAACGAGCTGACCACGAAAGCAGCCATGAACGCCGTCAGCAGGTTGAGCTGTAGCCAAGGATGACGCTTCAGGAAGGCTGAAAACAGCGGCGTAAAAGAACGCTCCTCCTTCTGGACGCCCACCATCTGGCCAGACTGGGCGGAAATCTCGATGATTTGCTGCTCGAACAAGCGCCAGCCGCGGACCTGCCCCAGCAGCCGGTCCTCCGCGTCCACCACCGGATAGACAGGGTAGTGGCGGCGTACCGCAGCCTTGCAGGCGCCGCTCAAGGACAGATCGACGGGGAGGGCGAACGGTTTTGGCAGCATGATCTGATCTACCGTGGTGTCCGCTTCGCTCAGCATCAGATCGCGCAGGACCACGAGACCAACCAGTTTATCGCCCTCGTCCGTGACGTAGAGATAAGTCAGCTCGGTCGGCACCTGAGCGCGTCTGACGGCCTCCACTGCGGCGGCTACCGTCGTCCCGACAGGAACGCTGGCGGGAATCGGGTCCATCAGCTCGACGAGTGACTCGGGGATCGCGAGGCCCTTGCCATCGCCATGAGGCTTGATAGGCCGCATATGCGGTGGCAAATGCTCCGCCACCTTACGGGCGTGCCCGTCCGGCAACAACTTTAGTGTGTCCCGGATAAACTCGGGAGACTCTCGGGCCAGCAATTCCGCCGCGTCATCAGGTGCTCGAGCACGCAGCGTGCGCACCAGCTTCTCAACGTCGTTCTCTTTCTTCATCTGCTCCCCCAATCGCTAGTGTCTTGCCTCTGACGGTATGACACGGATCGGACCGCTCTGTCTGGCGCGCAGTGGCCCAAGCGCCTCGATCCGGGCATCTTCGCCTTCCCAGGCGCCGAGTAGACCGTGCCCAGACAAATCCGAGCCATTGCGGGGGTGCATACAGGCGGGCTGTAACCTCTGCGTGTCGCCGAGAATTCAACGTGTTGCGAACTTCACCGGTCTTTCCTGGTCTTTGCGGGTAAGCCGCACCAATGAAAAATTCTGCAGGCCTACGGCGTTCGAATTGATTTGCCTTATGCGGCGCATCTTGCCAGCTCACCAGCTCAGGAGGCCGATGAGTTCGCCAGGATGACAGGGTGATTTGCTTGATTCCGTAATCGTTCAGTCTCAGAATGGGTGTCTCTGTATGAAATCTGTCCGGAACTAGAGGTGCTCTTCAGAGCTCGCAGGTCCGGGGCAGGCAGCCTGCTTTGTGAGACGCGAGGTCGTTGCGGTCCGATCCGAGTTAGTGGTGGCCCACTGATCACAGCGGCAGACCGCTCGGCCGCACCTGGGGGGCGAACGAAGACCCGTTTCGAGAGTGGGATCGGTTCAGCATTGCCATCTCACCTAGCAGTGATCCGGACCGGCCTGGGATTCCTGGCCGCCGTCATCGGGGGATGCACATATGGGCAACATCATCGCCACAGGTTTTAACTCAATCTCCGCCAATGGCGGGTTGGAGCCTTGCGGCGGACTTTCGCAGCTTTGCCTGACGGGCGTGGAAGCCGTCGAACTGGGACTGACGACCCTCGATCTCATAGCGGGTGGCCGCGCCATCCCGGAGAGAGCCGAGAGGCTTGTCGCCCTGACGAGGCAGTCCGATTTCCGCTAAACGGTTCACGGCGTCGTCTCATCGAGCCTCATGGACCCGGCGGTCTGCCATGACCAATCGATCCAGCCAAGGCCTTGGTCTAACTCTGCAAACGGATCGATGCGCGCGTGCTTGTCCAGCATAGCGGGCATTTTCGTGCCGACCAGCTTCTCGATGGTCCCGGTTTCGAGGAACTCGAATGCGAAGCCCTGTTCGAAGTCGCCGAATTCTGCAAGCCCTATGGTGTGCGCATCGCCTTCGAGATCTCTTCGCCATGGAACCGGGTCAGTGCCGGCAGAGCCCGGCCGAGGTGGCGCAGACGGTGAACACGGTCGACCATCCGAACCTGGTGGCGCTCATCGATTTCAGTCACGCCTATATCGGATCCAGATCGGCCCATCGCGGCCTGAATTTTCGCGAGCAACTGCGGGCTATGGCGCCGGTCGCGGGGCCCCTTCATGTCCATGATTCCTTCGGTCGCCCACAGGGTCTCGATCGAAGCTACCTGCCGCAGGAGGATGCAGCGCTAGGCGACCTGCACTTACCCCTCGGCTTGCAGCAGCTGGTCTTCTTGTCTGGGACCGCCCTCATCATGGAAATCGGACCGGTCAGAGGTGCCGAACTCGTAGGCAGCGAGCCGCTCCCTATTAAGAGATGGGCCGAGCGTGTGTTTCGATGCTGTTTTTCAATGAGATTGTACGAAGATGCCGGTCTACGATACTACGGCAGAATTTGACTTGGCCAATCCTTAGCTGTCGAGTGCGGGCAGGGGCCAGTCAACCGCCCGTTAGGTCAGCGAGCATCGAAACACCTAGGCCCTACATGGATGAAGCCTTTACCACCCGTTTGCTGAAATTCATTTGCTTTCCAGAGGGCGTGCCAGCCGAACGCCAGGCCCGCCGCCATTTTCGGGAATGAATTCGACGCCGCCGGCCTCCAATGCGCGCTTCAGAGCTTCGATCGTCACTTGGTTGGCCTTCAACATGCCAGCGGGTGGCTCAAGCCGCTTAATGGTCGCGACTGACACTTTTGACTTCGCGGCGAGGATCTTTTGATCCCATTGCAAAAGTGCGCGGGCTGCTCGCAACTGCTCACTCGTTATCATTATTTTATGCCTGACGCATCATTTGATACCAAAAGTCTTGATTGTGCCGCCGGTTTCGTTTAAAACCGTAGAGTGGACCCTGCGCTCGCTCAGCCCCGGACAACACTCGACCGGTGGCAAACGAGCCCGTGTGAAACGGCCGAATAAGGTGGTGCAACACCTTACCCGGCCTGACCACAACCTAAGCTTCTGAGGAGCTCGGATCATGACTGATTCCGACAATAGCATGAGTCTGCCATTCGTCACCCGCAGGCGAGTGCTTGCAGGAACAGTGGCGGCTACCACCGCGTGGACGGTTAACGGTAACGCGTCTGCAGGCGACGCCGGGAGGGCCAATGTGCCTTCTGACCCAGCGCTGGCGCTTCGGCGGGAATGGCAGACAGCCCGCAAGTTGACCGATCGGCTTTGCCGCAGGCAGCAGCGCCTGGAGACCAGGCTTGCCGAATGTGTCGGTTTTCCTTGTGTAGACGTCCGCCTGCCCGGTGGCGAGAAATTAACACTCTACTCGATCGAGGCAGTGAAACATGTACTCGGCAATGGGCCGGATACCGCCGCTCTTCGAGAGAAGGCCGAAACTGAGTTTGCTGAGCATCAAGCACGCTGGGAAGCGGCTGCCGAGAAGTCCGGTTACATTGCCGCGCTCAGAGCCGAAGGCGAAGCTGGCGAGCGAACGAAGGATCTCCTGGACGCCTTCTCAATCACCCCAGCTACGACTCTCGCCGGCGTGGCGGGCAAGCTCGATGCGGTGTTGCGCGAGGGCGAAGCCTGGGAGGAATGCTCTGAGTTTCCTTGGCCGCAAATCCGCTCAGCGCTCAGCGATCTGGTGCGCATCGCCGAAGGCTTTGGTGCTCACCGAGTACGGCGTCAAGGGACCCATCATGAGCAAGCTGAAGCTCTCCGCCATTCCCGATGACCGTCCGGTCAAGATCACGGTCGAACTGCCAAGCGCCGCTCATCGCGATGTCGTCCCCTATGCTGAATTGCTCGGCGGCGAGACCGGACAAAACTGATAGCACCGATGCTGACACGGTTTATGACGACAGACAGAGCGTTTGCCAGGGCCCGACAGACTCTGAAGCCGGGTTAACTGTCCGACCATGCAGGTCGGACGACTGTCAGGACGAATACCGATCGCGCAGGAAAGAGATGAAGGTCGGCAGGGCAGGATTGGCGTTGTCGGGGCGCCAACGGGCTAGACTGGAGATCTGGATTGGTTTGCCCCCGATCCGCAGCTTGCGGCAGACCGCATCCTGAGGAACACTGTCGGCATCTTGGTCGTGAATCAGAGCGACTCCAAGCCCGTTTCCGACAAGGCGCAAAAGGATGCCCGCACTGACGTGATGTTCGACGATTGAAGGAAGCTGCACGGCGCGTCCAACGGCGTCGGCGAGCTGAAATGCTTCGCCCCTGCGCACCAGCAACGTCTCCTGCTGCAACTCGTGCCACTCGATCACGGAACGGCTGGCGAGAGAATGATTTGCGGCAAGAACGACAGCCAGAGTGTCTCTCCACAGCGTCAATTCGAATGCGCCGCCGGTAAATCGGGAGCAGGAGGTCACGACCACGTCGACCTGAGTGGCACCCTGAGCAGCCTCAGGCGAAGGGTAAGGACTTTCTGTCAAGCTGACGGTCACGTTGGGATGAGATTGCCCGAACTCGATGATTGCATCCAAGGCTCGCCCGGCAAGGATGATCCCGTTGGAGCCGATGGAAAGCTTTTGTTGGTCATGTTTGGTGCCGGACCTGGCCAGGGTGAGCGTGTTGTCGAGCTCGAGCAGCACGGAGCGCAGATGCTCCAGGAAGCGCTCGCCGGCCGGGGTTGGGCCGACGCCGCGGGCATGGCGATGAAATATCCTCGTACCCATCGCGTATTCGAGATCGCGGATGCGCCGGCTGAGCGCGGAGTGATCGATCCCTGTACGTCGCGAGGCGCGAAGGAAGCTGCCCTCCTCCGCGACCACAAGTGCATAATTGAGGGTAGCAAGTTGGATGGAGCTCCGCATCTCTGCTCAAAGTCAAGTTGGCGACAAAACGCGTTTGAGCGCTTTTGGCCGCTGCGGGCTATCGCCAAATCTCAGTATTGACATTCCATTTTTTTGGATTGGGCCGCTGTAGTACCCACCCAGTCCTGGAGGGACAGTGATGCAGGATGATCCTCGAAGGGGCGACACGGAGTTGTTCCTTCGCTGTTTGCCCGATGCAGCGCCGGAAGCGTTCTTGCGAGCACGCTTCCGCGGCCGCTGTCCTGTGCGAAGTCTCCCCGAAACTCCGGTATCGGCATACGCGACTCGCGACGGGCTGGATTGCCGTATCCGTGGCCTGTCAGACTCGGCACAAATGCGGTCCGCTAATGTCACGCCGCTGCCGTTCCGTTCAGCCGGTTCCGAAAAGCGACTGTCCGCCGCTCGAAGAGCAGATAGAAGATCCAACACGCCGTGAAACAGGCGACGCCTTTTAGAATCAGCGATATGAGGCCTCCGCCACTTAACCCAGGGGCCCTGGGCATATAGTTAACACTCAGGTAGACGAGCACCGGATAGTGGAAAATGTAGAGCGAATAGGACATTGCGCTCAGACCACGGATTGGCCGGGCAGCGGGCTCCAAGAAACGGTTGAACCGCTCGTGACAAAGGGCCGGAAGGAGCGCGGCAAGCCCAACGCATATGATCGCGTCAGCTGGACCCGTTGGGTATCCAACCCATGGCCCGCCATCTGAGATCATCTGCGACACAAAAATCCCGCCTGTAAAGGCCACCAGCCCTGCATACGCGACCCATAATGAGCGCAGCGGGTAGGCGGCCACCAGCGCGCCGAGGATCCAAAACAGTAAATATTGAGCTTCGAGGACGCTGAACACCAAAGCGGTGGCGCCGAGCCCGATGAACGACCAGATGGGCAGAGAGCGCTGCGAAATTGCATATCCGATACAACCCATCAGTACATAGAACCAAATCTCATACGCTAGGCTCCATAGCGGCGCATTGGCACGAACAGTGGGCGTCACGACTCCATTTAGCGCAAAGATATGCGCAACAACGTCCTGGATGGGGAAAACGGAACCGACGCTGACCGAGACGAGCGCCGTTAACAGCAAAGCAGGAAACAGAGGCAGGAAGATCCGCGTCGCCCGGTCGACGACGTAGCGCAGGATCTCGAAGCGACCCTCCCGAACGTGCCGAAGGACTTGGCCGCCCACGAGAAAACCGCTCAAAACAAAGAAGACCATTACCGCCGGGTGCCCTGGACGGGTAACGGCATAGAATAGGGCGGTTGCCATCCCCTTGTCCGAGACCGGAAGCGCACCGTAGGCAGGCAGCGATAATCCCCTTAGATGCGCCGTCATGACGACCAAAGCGGCGCCCGCACGCAACAAGTCAAGCGCCAGGAATGAGGGGCGGGAAGGCGAATTAGCTATGGACGCACCTTTAGGGTGACGGTATGGCTTAATGATATCGGTCGCATATCAGTTCGACGAGGACAAGGCAATTGGAGAATATTAGCTACGCTCGGATGTTTGTCCTGCTTTGGGTGGCGCTCTATGTCGTCATCTTTGTGCAGATTTACATAGATTGGGCGTCTGTTACCTTCTTTTATCTCGGATTTCCGTATGTATACAATCTACGTGACAGCACTATTGCTTATTGTGTTATAGGTGCTTTTGCATTTTTGTTACCGATTTCAGTTAAAAGATATTCGGATTTCGCCTGCTGGATGCTGTATCTGACGATATTTATTCCATCAATTATTATCGCGGCGAGGCAGGGATACACATCATTTGACGCATCATGGCTAATTATTGCAGTAGCAGTGTCATTTTGGTTGGTGCTTTATATTCCAAAAATAATTCGCTTTAAGTCTTACTCGCTTATCCGTCAGATCTCGGTAGCTAAGTTTTTCTTTTTCTTTCTTTCATTCTATGTGATCGCTATAGCGTTCTACATCGCGACGTACAGGGGAATGATGTCGTTCTCTGGGATGGATGAAATCTACGAGCAGCGCGCTCGGTTTGGCTCCGCACAGACGAGCACGCTCGCACTGTATCTGACCGGATGGCTGTCAAATGCGATGAATCCCTACCTGCTAGCGGTTGGATTGTTCGACCGCACGCGACGATGGGCGATAGTGGTCGGACTTGCGGGGCAGATTGTTGTCTTTATGGCTTTCGCCGGAAAGATGATGCTGGTGATCCTGATCGTGACGTTCGGCTTCTACTTCTTCGTGCTGAACAACAAAGCCCATATAGCACCGGCTCGCCTTGCATTCGGCTTTGCCGCGCTAACATTTTCCGCGCTCGCTATTCTTATAGCTACGGACTACCAACCGGTTGGCACGGCTATGGATGCCGTCGCGTTAATTTACATCAGGACCCTCGGTATTCAAGGTGCAATGACCGGAGTATATGCGGATGTTTTTTCACATAACCCATTCACCTATTGGTCGCATGTGAACATTATTAATCTAATTATCGATTATCCCTACAAGGTGCCCCTCGGATACGTCGCCGGCACTGATCTCATTGGAGGAACTGGCTTCAATGCTAATGCCAATTTCTGGGCCACGGACGGAGTCGCAGCTTATGGGTTGGCAGGCGTGGTTATCATGGGCGCCGTTCTCGGCCTGGTTCTCAGCCTAGCGAATAAAGTCGTAACGCCCGACCGGCTGCCGTTTGCGGCGACCGTCTCCATCCCCTTCATTATGTCCTTGGGGAACTCGTCACTCTTCACCAGTCTCATCACCGGCGGTGGCCTGATTATGGTCATGATGATAGCCTACGGCGTGCCGCAGCGTCAGCCAACACTCAAAAAGGAGGCGGTGTATCGGTTTCACGCGACACCTTCCAGGGTTTCCAAATAAAAGGAATAGCTATTCGTCTCGTTCGTAAAGGCGAGGAGCGGGAATCGTCGCTGGTCGGAACGCAAAACAGAGGGATTGACTCCTCGCCTTTAACGGAGCCGCGATCGAGTTTCCTCAGGGCGCAGATATCATGTCTCGCGACAGCATATCTTCGACGCATCGCCAATAGCGTGGGAAGGACTCTGCGACATTGGCCTCGACGAAGACAATCATCGCCCCATTAGCATAGAATACTGGCAGACCAGTCACTCCACTTCGACCCACCGCCGACGCAGCCACTGCCATTCGCGGTGATCGCCTGCGCTAGGTGCCAGGTTTTGAATGCGCGCCCCTGGAAACCCGCGGAATTTCGGCTGGACCGTCCCTTCCGAGGTGGCGACGGGCCCGGTGCTCGAGTTCTCCGAACGGATATTCGTTAGAGATCCAACGAAATTCCTGGTATCCATCGTGTTCCCCAACCTCTGGCCGGTGATCGTCAGGCCGTCGACTATCATGGCACCGGCGCCAAAGCAGCGGAAGGCGCTGTGTCCCGGGGTGCCACCACCAAGCAAGACCAGCCGCATCCCCTCGATCGTCATGCGGCCTCCGAACTGATAGGCTTGGAAGGGTGTTCCCCGCGACGTGCAAGTCACGTCCCGGAAACTCCAATTCCGAGCCGGCGTGGGAGAGGCAGACACCTCAACAGCAGTGAGAGACGTGGTGGCGAAGTCACAATCGCTAATCTGGACGTCGTTGACGTAGTGAATGGTGTCGTTCGGCGAAAGGAGTGCCCGCGCTGTCGCGCCAGCGGCGACCCGTGCCCCGGTGATCGTTACGCCCCCGACCTCGGTCCGAGCGCCTTGCAGCAAGATCCCGGCTTTGGAGGCGCCGCTGCATTGCACGCCCTCGACATTGACATTGGCCTCCTTGCCGGGGATCCCCAAATACAAGTCGGTCACGTTATTGCTGAAGGTGCCGCCCAAAATTAAAACTTCCCGGACGCTGTTGCTGGATATACCAGCTTTGGGCAGTGTTCCGTCGGCGGTGCTGGTTTGTCCACGCACGATTGCGTTCTGGATGACCAGGCCGGAACCCATGACCGCATAGATCCCATTGTCACGCGGCGACGTCACGATAGGATCCGTAATTCGGATATTGCGGTTATTGAAGCCGTAGACCTGCAATGCATAGCAGCCCGTGTCGTCATGGCCTCCAATTAGCCCGGCATTGTGGACGACGGGGCCGCGCATTTCGCTATCATGGACATTATTATCGAAGATGATGCCTTGCTTGATGTGGGTCGCTTCGGCGTAAAAACCTGTCACGATCGCGTCACGCACGATCGCCCGTGCGGCGTCGGCCGGCTCAGATGCCATGCTGCTGATATTGAGAACGGCAGCGTTGGTGCCACGATATGTCGGGTCAAGCGAGTTGCCGGGCCGCGAAATGCCTCGCAGCCCATTGATCCGTATATGCTGAATTTCAAGGCTCGATGGGTTTTCATTGTAGACGACAACCCACCACGGAGCCTTGAAGTTTTGAAGTTCGACCGTGTCCATGGTGAAGCTGTCGACGCCTGCGGTCGCGGCTGGGCTGAGTGCGAACTTCATAAATGCGCCGTTGTTATAGCCGCTTGACACACCGTTGCCGATGACGGTCAGGTCGGCGACGGCGACGTTGCAGACATCGACAGCGGTGAAAACATAGTAGATCTGCTCCGATCCGGTGACATTGATGACCGATCCGTTGCCGTCGATGGTGCAGTTGGCCGGAACTGCAATTCCTGGATGGCCAAGTGCCTTCAAGTCCGCCGACGACCAGTTGTAGACTTTGCGGCGGAACAGCAGGGTTCCGCCTCCCATCGACTCGATTTGGGCTAGCGAGCGGACGCAAGCAGTGACGTCCGTGCCCTCGTCTCCGAAAACGACAACCCCACCGGACGCTTGCGTCGGGGCGTGCTCGGGTATGCGGCGCTGCGACTGACCAAGGGACGAAGTAGCAGCTCGACCAGCGAAGGTCGTCATGGCCCCAAGTGCCCAGGCTCCTGTCAGCAGACGGCGGCGGGTTGTGGAAAGCATGTGATCCGAAGCCACGCCGCGCCTTTCTTCAATTGCGCCGCCCTCGGCGCCTCTCTTGCCGGGTGAGCGCCTTTTGCTCAAGTCTTCCAGAGATCAAAAATGCGGCGAGGTGAAGGCAATGGCGGCGCCGGCGGCGGTCTCTGCCGGATGAGCCGGCGGGCCCAGGTCGCAAATTGAAGAACCGCACCGGTTCGCCCACAGCGTGGCTATTTGGTTCCTCGCTGAGTGGCCAGCGCTTCGCTAAAGATTGACCGGAATCGGGACAATTCCGCTTGCGCAATGTGGCTCGCGTCGGCGAACATGGAGCGTCCATCCAGAACATAATAGCATCGGCTTACATCACACAGCGCAGTGTCTGGCCGCGCGAAGCCGATGTCGTGGCGCCCCTCGAAATGTTGAATTATTGGCCCGAACTGCTGCTGGAATTCGCCCGCCGGCAGATAAATCGGTTTGTCGAGCGGCCGGCCAAAGGCCAGATCCCGGCTCATTTCGGAAGGGAGATCCCATCCAGGATAGGCGATTGGGCCAATCAATACCACCTTCTTGCCAAATCTCCGCAAGCGACCGATTAGATCATCTAGTCCGGCGACGAGTGCCCGGTCATTGCCATTGTCGACAATCTCGCCGTCTGCGTTGACCAGAGCGTTCTCGGCATGTTCCCACGTCAACCCAAGAATGACAGTCTTGACGCTTTGCAGCCTAACGAGCTCTGCCAGATTTCTGGCGGCTACATGGATGCATTCGCGCGAGATGTTGACAGATACCGTCGGGAGGCAGCCGTTCGCCGGGACGAGCAAACCAGGCAGGCCTGCCTCGGCGAAGATCGACTCCCAGACCGGTGCATACATTTGCGCATGCGAATTTCCCAAAAGAGCGATTTTTGCATCGGCAGGTTTGCGCGACGGGAGGTTAAGCTCGCAGGCGCGAGACTGGCCCAATCGAAGATAGTTTTGGACAGGGCAGCGATAGTTCGTCCCCACGGCAGCATTGATGGCCGCGGCCTCGCCGTTCATGCGGCTGGGCAGCCCATCCGACCAGATCAGAACCGATGCTACAATCGCCAGCGCCGCGGTGCCGGCCGCGGCAGATAGAAATACGGTCCGTGCTGCGACAGTTCGGCTGCGGAACGGGCGCTCGACATACCGCCATGACAGAATGGAGCAGATCGTCATGCCGGCGACGGCAACTGCCATTTCTTTGAGATTAAGATCGCGGACCAGATAGTATTGCGAGAACACGATGAATGGCCAGTGCCAGAGATAGAGCGAATAGGAGATCAAGCCGATAAAGGGGAGCGGGCCTGCCGCCAACAGCCGGCTGACTGCCGATTGCCCACTTTGGCCGGCGGCAATCACAAGCGCCGTCCCGATCACCACCGGCAATGCGACGGGAACGGCACCATACATCTCGAGGGGGCTCAAGACGCCCATGGCAACTGCAATCGCCCCAATCAGTCCGAGTGAACCGGCACTCGCGGCTCGAAGCGCCAGGCCAGGCGGCATAAGAGCAATCAAGGCGCCGACCCCCAGCTCCCAGGCCCTGGTCGGTAGAAGGAAAAATGCAGGAGACGCACCGCCAACCTGGAGTGCCAGGAAATTGGATGCCAATGAAACAAAAGTGAGCGATGCGATCGCCGGAAACGTGAGGCGCGGCCAAAAGCGGGCAAATACCCAAATCAATAGGGGAAAGATGATGTAGAACTGTTCCTCGACACCCAACGACCAGACGTGCAACAGCGGCTTCGCCTCCGCAGCTCTCGAGAAATAGTTGGTGTCCCGCCAAAAATAGATGTTGGCGACGAAGGTGAGGGTGGCGAGCGCACTCTTGCCGTACCCGATCAAGTCTGCGGGCAAGAGCAGCACGATCGCCGCCGCAGTGGCAACAAACAGTAGCAGAAGAAGGGCGGGCATGATCCTGCGGACACGACGCTCATAAAACCGTACGATTGAAAATTGCCCTTTGATTGCCTCACGCCACAGAATTAGCGTGATCAGGTAGCCTGAGAGTACAAAAAAGATGTCGACGCCCAGATACCCTCCGGGTAGCCATGACCTCGAGAGGTGAAATGCAACGACAGATGTGACGGCCACGGCGCGCAGTCCGTCGATGTCAGCGCGGTAGCTAATAAGGTGCGCGTCCGCGCTTCCGATTCTGTTGTGCATATTGAATGCTAAGATCCTCGTGGCTCATCCTCTGTCTATAAAAGAAGGAGAGCCGACGTGCCAGCCTCAGCCTGGATTCGTGACGACAAGTTAGGATGGCAGTGCATTTCCGAGAGAGGGTGTAGATCACCCTTGAGCCGAGACGCGAAAAACGGCAACAGTTCTCCGCGAGGAGGACTGATGAGGAAAGAGGATTCGGGGCTACAGTTCAGTTCGGGTTGAAGTTTGCCTCGGTGCAGCGCATTGCAATGGGCGCGGCTGTGGACCTGTCGCGGGAACCAGGCCTCTGGCGCAAGGCTCTCTATCGGCGGTAGTCTTCTGCGCTGCGTGACGCATGGCTGAAGCCGCGCTGCTGGGAGGAAAGCCAACCCCTGCGCCGCCGGATACGTCTGGCGAGCTGTCGAAAGACTTGGCTCTGACAGAAGACCGTCGATCTCGATTTGTTCGGCAAGCCTTGCTGCGTCGGAGAAGAACGCCGGCACAGCGGCGTGCTTGGCAAGATCGAGCGGATGTGCGGGCTCCCGGGCGTGAGCCGCGCGAACTCCTATCGGCGTCGTGCCAGCCTGCGACGAGCGCCATTGTGCGTGATGTGATCCAGCGCGGCGGACGGCCATCGCTTGGTCGAGCGCAGCCATGGTCCGCTCTGACTTGAGACAACTTTGCCATTGCCTAGTCGACGACGTTGCGGCTGTAGCAAGCACGACGCGAGCCTCAATAAACCAACGCAACGTGGTATCTGCAAGGACAGTCTCTTGCCAGTCGGATTTCAGGATCGCAGGCTAGGCTGAGTTGCTATCGAACAACAGAATCGTTCAAGTGCTCACAGCGCAGCGTCGGGCAGCCCGGCTAATGTTTCTCGACGGGTGAGACAAAAGCCGAGCTTGATTGAGTTCCTCGTAGCTCCTCCGTTCAGATCACAAGAAACGAACCTGCCGCAAGCGACAGACCTGGAGAGAGGGTAGCGAACTGTATTTGAGCTGCGCCACTGACCCCGTCGCTGTCGAAAGAGAGCGCCCCGGTTGAGCTGTTGTAGATGATATGGTCGGAGCTGTCATGCGCGGCCGTGCCAGCAAAGAAAGCATCGGATGAAAGGCCTCCCAGCTTAAGCCCGGCAAAAACGGCGTCATCGAGCTGGATCTTGTCCTGGAGCTTGTTGAAGTCGGTAACCTTGTCGATATTGCCGGCCCCAAGAGCGCTGTTGAACACGAATGTGTCGTTGCCTCCCTTACCGGTCAAGATGTCGGCTCCGGCCCCGCCATTGATGACATTTGCGCCCGCATTGCCGTGGATGGTTTGGGCGAATTCGTTGCCGGTGAGGTTGATTGCCGTCGTGGCGGTCGGATCCCTGGTGACCAGAAGCTCTACCGACGAGCCGGCCGAAAGGGCATAGCTCACTGCACTGAGCACCCTGTCGGCACCCCCACCCGCCACCTCACTTATCTTATCTCCGGCATTGTCGACAAAGTAGACGTCATTGCCACCATAGCCGGTCATCGTGTCGGCGCCGCCGAGGCCGTTGATGACATTGGCGCCGGCATTGCCCTGGATGGTCTGGGCGAACGCATTGCCGGTCAGATTGATCGCCGTCGTGCCGGACGGGCTGTTGGTGGCGAGAAGCTCGATCTCCGACCCGGCCGCAAGCGCATGACTTACGGAGGCGAATGCTTTATCGGTACCGCCGCCCGCAGCCTCAATCTCCTTATCGCGGACATCGTCGACATAATAGGTATCATTGCCGCCATAGCCGATCATCGTGTGGCCGCCGGC
>NZ_JAMYUV010000022.1:0-86433 GCF_040323405.1 Mesorhizobium sp. M0048
TCCGATGATCTGCTCTTCAGAGAAGCGGCTACGTTTCATGTCCTGGTCCTCTCGATGGGCCAGAACGAACTTCAAACCGGATTAGATCAGAGGGGCAAGGTCAAACTCGATCCGGCCGGCTCAGTCGCCGCATTCTTGGCTGACGGGACGAAGCACAACGCTATTGCGCGCCTCCATCAATCGGGTCGCCATGTTCGGCCTGACATTTTATCTTCTGTTTTATTTTCTCCGCGACCGCCAACATGCCCTGCAAAGATTGGCTTTGACATCAAGCCATCAGCAGCCGTCTTGCTAGCAGAGCGGATGAGCCTATATAACAGTGCCAAGGAGTCCGATATGGCCGAACCGCAACTCTCAGTCCGCAGCGCTAAGGCGCGTGATCTTGCACACCGGCTTGCCCGCCGTGAAAACCGCTCGATTGCGGACGTGGTCGAGCGCGCCCTCGAATCCTACGAGGTCCGCGAGGCCGGTCGCGAGCCTGCTTCTGCCTTCTATCTGCGTCTTTCAGCGCAATCCGGCACAGACATCGACCTTGAGGCGGTGATCCGTGAGAGTCGCCGGCCGAATCGAGGCGTCGAGCTTTGATCTTCGTCGATACCAACGTCGTTTCCGAAACGTTGAAAAAGACCCCAGACGAGGCAGTCATTGCCTGGCTGATCCGATACGATGCCGAACTCGCGCTTCCAACCGTGACGATTGCCGAGATCGCCTTCGGCATCCAGAAGATAAGACCGGATCAACGTGCCGAACGGCTGGACCAAGGGTTGGCCGACTGGCGCCGGCGTTTCGCAGACCGCATCTTCGGTCTGACAGAAGAAGCTGCGCTGGTTTATGGGGAAATTATGGGTGCTGCTGCTCGCCAGGGACGCGGCATGTCGGCACCCGATGGCATGATCGCGGCGATCGCTCGAGCAAACGGTGGCCGCCTCGCCACGCGCAATCTGACTGACTTCGAGACGGCAGGACTCGTTCTGACATCTCCGTGGGAGTTCTGAGACGTTTTCCTGTCGTCGCTTTTGTTCAAGCCCCATCTGCCAGTCACGAGCTGAAAGGCCGTCAAAGCGCAGGCGAGCGACATCAGGTTCGATTGCATGCCGTCAAAATCCCCTCAAGATCACCTCGAAGCGCCTCCTCGGCAGCCTCGCCGTAAGGCTCCCGCAACCGACGCTGCCCTTTTTTTGAGAAACCAATTAGGCTCGCTGGGCTTGCGAGACACCGAGAGGGGCTGATCTGAAACAGATGCCGGACGTGAAACAATTGAGATTGCTCGGCGTTCTGGCAGCCGCAGCGATCGGTCTATATGTCTGCTATCTGCTTGCGTGGCCTTTTTTGCCGGCGTTGACCTGGGCTCTCGTCCTGGCAGTCATTCTGTCTCCGGCTCATCGTTGGGTTGAGAGACGGGTCGGAAATCGAAACCTGGCAGCGCTGATATCGGTAAGCGTCGCGGCGATTGCCGTCGGGCTGCCGCTTGCACTCGTCGCACAACAGCTCGTTCGCGAGGCGGTAAACGGAGCGACTTATCTGCAGGAGGTCATCCGTGGTTGGGATGCAGACGGCTTCATGTCTGGCTATCCCACGCTTTCGGTCATTGCCCAATGGATCGAGAACCAATTCGATCCGGCCGGCTCCGTCGCAGCATTCGTACAATGGCTGACGGGACAATGCACATCGCTGTTGCGTGGCTCCATCTATCAGGTCGCGATGTTCGGGCTGACATTTTATCTTCTGTTCTATTTTCTGCGTGATCGCCAACATGCCCTGCAAGCCGTTGCGGGCCTTTCGCCCCTGCGCGCTCCGGAGACAGCATACATCTTGTCCCGCTTTGCGGAGACCGTCCATGCAACACTGCTCGGCACCGTGTTCGTCGCCGCCGTCCAGGGAACATTGGGTGGCCTGATGTTCTGGTGGCTCGGCCTGCCGACCCCAGTCTTTTGGGGCCTTGTCATGGGACTTCTTGCCATAGTGCCTGTGCTCGGGGCATTTGTGATCTGGGTGCCCGCAGCGGTCTATCTCGCGCTGGAGGGGGCTTGGGCCAGCGCGGCGATATTGACCGTCTGGGGCGGCGTCATTGTCGGCGGCATCGACAATCTGCTCTATCCGATGCTTGTCGGGAATCGGTTACGCCTCCACACGGTCGTGGCCTTTGTCGGCTCGGTCGGCGGCATTGTCTTGTTTGGGGCATCCGGCCTTGTCCTCGGCCCCGCGGTGATCGCCATCACCATCAGCCTCATTGATGTTCTGAAGAACCGATTGACCGATCGGCCGGAGTCGGCGCCGCCGCGCCCTACCGAGCTACCGCATCAGCCCGTGACGGATTGACCACGAAGACAGGGCTGCTCATGAGTTCCGTGTTCTGACCGCACCGTACTCAAGATCAAGCGGGCGGAAGGGGCGGGCTGGCCCTCGAGCGGTAGCGAGAAACGTGAACAACTCTGGGCCAGACATTTCAATCAAGGCAAGCACATCAGCTCGGCTGCTGTATTGCGGCGAGCTTCCAGTCCCCGCTGTTCTGGCGCATGAAGGTCCACAGTTCGGTTGTCTCGGTCGGCTGATCGGCTTGACCCTCAACGATCTTGCCGCTGCTGCGATCGCGGGTCACGTCGCGAGACTCATAGCGCAAAGCAGCCGTCGCGTAGTCGCGGTCACCCTCCCGCCAACTTTCCGCAATATCGGCTTCCAACAGGCTGACGTCCGACACGTCGTTCCTGACGCCCTTTTTGGCATTGTCGGCAAGTTCCTCGGACAGATAGGACACCATCTCGGGCGTCGCCAACCGGCGCAAAGCAGCATGATCTTCGCGCCCGAATGCCTCCTGAACTTCCGTCAGCCGTTGCTGGAACGTGTCGAGGTCGGTTTGCGTGAGTGTGATCTCATCGGAAGCGTTGGCTTGGCTCGTTCCGCCAAATCCTGACCCGATGCCTGGAATGGGGAAAGCTGTAGCGTTGCTCGGCTCGGGCCCAGCTGCAGCGTTTCGCCCAAAGCTCCCCGTACCCCGCGAGGCACCGGCCGTAGCGGGCGCTGGGTTGTATGCCGATTGCGAGCGGAAAAAGCGGATCGCCAGCATGATCCCGCCGCCGATCAGCAGTACTTGGAGCAAAAGACCCAACATGCCGGCCAAGCCGCCGAACCCATGGCCCAGAAGAACGCCGATCAAACCGCCGAGGAGCAGCCCACGCATCATCGATCCGCCGAGGCCGTTGAAGAAGCCTGGGCGCTGGAATGCCTGCGGCTGACGGGCCGCATTGTTCGTTGCCGCACTAGGCGTCATCGAGCGCTCGACCGGTGCGGCCGGTTGCGGCGCGACTCTGGTCGGCGGGACCGGCTGGAAAGTGCGCATGCCGCGACTGCCGAAGCTGCCGCCACGGCGCGCATCGGCGTGATCCACAGCGACTATGGAAAATGCCAGGAACAATCCGGCGAACAAAACTGCAAACCGTCCCCAACGCGAAATCAGCATAGGCAAATCCTCAAGTGACACTCTGTCCACCCATATGGGGTGCGTCGATCGAAATATCAGTGAATAGTCCGCTGAGATATTTTCCGACGGCATGGTCGGGCGCCCGCCGGGGTTCACGATGAGACTGTCCAGCCTGCCCAAGCGAGATGATTGCCTGTCCGATCATGCAGGCGCGCCGCACCCGGCCGACCGCCGTCTGTCGCATCAAGAGCAGCGGATATGCAAGCGTCGGGTCACCGCTCTCCCGGCGACGATGCCGACGGTCTCCCGGCAATGACTTGAGCTTGACATACAGCTTTTCTAGGTATTATCAACACATCTGCAAAACCTGCCATACAGGTTTGCCTCTGAACTGGAGATCGCGTGAGCACGGTGGTAGCCGCAAAACATTCCGACGCAGCGAGCCTGGTCAGCAATACGATCGGCGAAATCACGCGCCACATCCGCACGCATGAACTCGGACCAGGCGACCGGCTGCCCAGCGAGGCCGCGCTTTCGAGGCAATTGAGCGTCTCGCGTACTGTGGTGCGCGAGGCCTTCAGCTCGCTCGCCGCGATGCGGCTTATCGACCTCAGGGCAGGCAGGCGGGCTACCGTCGCCGAGCTGGACTATGGCGCCATGTCGCTGGTGATCGAGCATGGTGTCCACACCGAGCAGATCACGGTGCAGCAAATCTACGACGTGCGCCGCACGATCGAGACCCGCACCGCCATGCTGGCGGCTTTGCGCAGAACCGCCGACGAAGTGGAAAGGATCAGGGCGCACGCGCTTGCCATGCGCGAGAATTTCCAGCGACCGGAACAGGTCATGGAGCACGATCTCGCCTTTCACCTCGAAATCGCCAAGGCGGCAAAGAATCCGGTTTTTAGCCTCATCGTAGGCGCGTTCGAGCGCGTATCGCGCCAGACCTGGCCGATCGGCTGGCGCAGCCGCCCTTCGGATGCCGAGCAGTTGGAGATGATCCAGATCCATATCGAGCTCGCCGAAGCAATCGAGACCGGTGATCCCCAGTCTGCTCGCGACCTGATGGCGAGGCATTTTGACGAGAGCGTCAAGGCCCTGCTGGCGGCCGGCATCGCCTGAGGACGGGGCGCAATGAAGATCGCTAAACTGGAAACGCTGCGGCTCAAGGAGCGGCCGAACCTTCTCTGGGTCCTGGTTCACACGGACGAAGACCTCGTGGGACTGGGCGAGACCTTCTTCATGGCCGAGACCGTCGAGACCTATTTGCACGAATATGTCGCGCCGCGCGTGATCGGTCGCGACCCCTTGCAGATCGACCTGCTCGCCGCCGATCTTGTCGGCTATCTCGGTTTCCGATCGACGGGCGCGGAAGTCAGGGGCAATTCCGCTTTCGACATCGCGCTTTGGGATCTGTTTGGAAAGGCCACGGGTCAGCCGATCACACAGCTCCTCGGCGGGTTCACCAGGCACGAGATCAGGACCTACAACACCTGTGCCGGACCCGAATACATCAAGAAGGCCACGGGCCAGACGACGGCCAACTACGGGCTCGATAAGCCCGGCGACGCCTATGATGATCTGAACGGCTTCCTTCACCGCGCCGACGAACTGGCGCATTCGTTATTGGAGGAAGGCATCACGGCCATGAAGATCTGGCCGTTCGACATGGCCGCCGAGAAAACGCGCGGCCAGTATATATCGCAGCCCGACTTGAATTCCGCGCTGGCGCCATTCGAGAAAATCCGCAATGCGGTCGGCGACAAGATGGACATCATGGTTGAATTCCATTCAATGTGGCAGCTGCTACCCGCCATCCAGATCGCTCGCGAGCTTGCCCCCTACAAGACCTTCTGGCACGAAGATCCGATTAGGATGGACAGCCTGTCCAGCCTGAAACGCTATGCCGAGGCTTCGCTGGCGCCGATATCGGCTTCGGAGACGCTCGGTTCCCGCTGGGCCTTCCGCGACCTTCTCGAAACTGGAGCGGCCGGTGTCATCATGCTCGATATCAGTTGGTGCGGCGGGCTCTCGGAGGCGCGCAAGATCGCTGCCATGGCTGAGGCATGGCACCTGCCGGTCGCGCCACACGACTGCACCGGTCCAGTGGTGCTCGGCGCATCGACCCACCTGTCGCTGAATGCGCCGAACGCGCTTGTCCAGGAGAGTGTCAGGGCCTTTTACAAGACCTGGTACCGCGACCTTGTGACCGCTTTGCCGCAGGTGAAGAACGGCATGATCACCGTGCCTCCCGGACCGGGCCTCGGCATGGAACTGAACCCGGAAATCGATCGCGCCTTCACGGCGCTTCGACGGGTGACTGACGCATCGACTCTCTGAAAATGAACCTGAAGCAGCTTTCTACGGAGGAGGAGAACCATGAAGAAGCTACTTATCTCGGCAGCCTTGGGAGCAGTACTGGCTGGAGGCTCGGCAATCGGCTCACGCGCACAGGAGCCGATGAACATCGTCTTCACGCATCATTCGTCGGCGTCGAACCCGTTCTGGCAGGCGGTGAAGAAGGGGTTTGACGACGCCTGCGCCAAGATCCAGGCCAATTGCCAGATGGTTTTCACGCAGACCGAAGGCTCGATCGAGCAACAATCGGCCAACATGCAGGCGGCACTCGCGGCAAAACCGGACGCGCTGATCACCTCGATCGTCGACAACAATGCTTTCGACCAGATCATCGCCGACGCCCGCGCTGCCGGCGTCACGGTGATCGCGTCCAACGTCGACGACACCGAGGGTGCAGCCGGCAATGCCCGCCAGGCCTTCATCGGCCAGGGCTTCATTCCCGCCGGCTACGAACTCGGCAAGAAGATGTCCGAGTTCTTCCCCAAGGAAGGCAAGATCAGGGCGCTCGTCGGCGTCTCCGCGCCCGGTCAGAACTGGTCGGAACAGCGCGCTGCCGGTGTCATGAAGTTCCTTGAGGAATACAAGGCCGCGAATGGCGGACGCGAAGTAGTCATCGAACGGCTCGACACCGGCACAGATGGCGCCGTCGTCGCCGATCGTGTTGGCGCCTATCTGTCTGCCCACCCGGACACCACGGTGTATTTCGACACCGGCCTTTGGCATGCCTACGTGGCCCAAGTGCTGATCGATCGCGGCATCGAGCCGGGCAAGGTGCTGATGGGCGGCTTCGATATCGTCTCGGAAGTCCTGCAACAGATGGAAGCGGGTTATATCCAGGTCCAGGTCGACCAGCAGCCCTACATGCAGGGCTTCATGCCGGTGATGGAATCCTATCTCGCCAAGAACGTCGGTTTGCTGCCGGCAGACATCGACACCGGCAAGGGCATCATCGTCAAGGAAGACGTGCCGAAGCTCAAGGAACTGGCCGCAAAAGGCGTGCGGTAGGCGGCGAAGCCGGCGTCCTCTCCTCGTTCTTTACGGGAGGGGGGTAAGGGTGGGGGCAGGCCGCGTGGCCTTTGGGCGTTTTAGCTCCGCCCCTCATCCTGCCACCGCATCTCTCCGTCAAATACGGTAGAAGACAGACTGCCGCCATACCGCTTGTCGATGCGACAAGCCAGCGGAAACAATCCCAAGCCGGAGCGATCGATGAAGCGCTTGATGAAGATCTACCTGGAGAAGCCGGAGCTTGCGGCCGTCGTGTTCCTGCTCCTCCTCCTCCTTGTCTTTCAGATACGCTCGAACGGCGTATTTTTGAACACACAGAACGTGCGCGGAATGCTTGGACTGCTGCCTGAAATGGGGCTGGTCGCGATCGGCGTGACCCTGCTGATGATATGCGGCGAGTTTGATCTTTCCGTGGGCTCGGTCTTTGCGCTGACCCCGATGACGATGGCGGTGATGCTGGCGGCCGGCGTGCCGTTCGCGCCGGCCTTTGCCGCCGGCCTCGCGATCGCCGCCCTGATCGGCTTCTTCAACGGGTTCATAACGATTCGTTTCGCGATACCAAGCTTCATCACCACGCTTGGCATGCTGTTCATCGCGCGTTCGCTGACGGTGGTAATCTCCGGTGGCTTCCCTCCTGTCATTCCGGCCAACGCTCTGCCCAAATGGCTGTTTACGATCTATGTGGGGCCAGGCGACCTCTTTCGGATGTCGTTCTTCTGGTTTGTCGCCGTGGCAATCCTGGCGACGGTCCTTCTGTCGCGCACGAATTTCGGCAACTGGGTGCGCGCCACCGGCGGCTTTCTGCCTGCCGCGCAATCGATGGGCATCCCGACGGCCCGGGTGAAGGTCGCCTGCTTCATGATCTGTTCTGTGCTCGCCGGCTTTGCCGGCACCATTCAGGTGATGCGGCTCGGCGCGCCGCTGCCCTCGATCGGCGAGGGGCTGGAGTTGCAAGCCGTGTCGGCTGCCGTCATCGGTGGCGCCTCGCTGGCTGGCGGCATCGGCACTATCTTCGGCGGCATCATAGGGGCTGCCCTTATCCGTGTCATCGACAACGGACTGGTGCTGAGCCAGGTTGACGCCAACTGGTTCAAGATGGCAATCGGCTTCCTGACGATCTTCGCGGTCGTCGTGAATGCCTGGCTGCGAAAGCGGGGCAGGGCAATGAAGGTGGAGACCTGATCGTGGCGGCACCCATCATCGCGATCAAGGGCCTCCAGAAATGGTATTCCGGCGTCCACGCCTTGAAGAACGTCACTCTGGACATTTATCCAGACGAGGCCCTGGGCCTTGTCGGCGACAACGGCGCCGGCAAATCGACGTTGATCAACATCCTGTCAGGCACCCAAAAGCCCGATGGCGGCGAGATCAGGATCGAAGGTGAACCGGTCCGATTCTCTAACCCGCGCGACGCCATGGGTCGCGGCATCGAGACGATCTACCAGTACAATTCGATGGTGCCGACCATGACCATCGCCCGCAACGTTTTCATCGGACGCGAGCCGGTGAAGGGCTCGGTTTTCGGCATCGGCATCCTGGACCAGAAGCGCATGCGTGATGAAAGTGTCAAGGCGATCGCCGACGTCGATCTGCATCTGAGGTCGCCGGACGCGCTGGTCGGCGAACTGTCGGGCGGCCAGCGCCAAGGCGTGGCGATCGCCCGGGCCATGCACTTCAAGTCGAAAGTCATGATTCTCGACGAGCCGACCAATCATCTTTCGGTGAAGGAGACGCGAAAGGTGATTGGCTTCGTTCGCGCGCTCAAGGCCCAGAACATCACCAGCGTCTTCATCAGCCACAACATGCATCATGTTTTCGAATGCTGCGACCGGGTCGTGGCCATGGCGCGTGGAGAGATCGTTCTCGACAAGCGGATCGGCGAGACTTCGATCGAGGAAATCCACGAGGTTCTGTGACGCGAAGAAGCGATCAGTCGCGAGCCGCTCTGCTGTAGAGGTCAGTCTGCGCTACGGCTTTTGCGCAAGGATCGCCTCAGCGGTTTTCTCGTCGGTGATCAGCACATCGACGACTCCCAGACGCAACACGGCGCGCAGCACCGGAACCTTGTCGAGGCCACCGGAGGGGAGGATCACAGTGTCGATGTCGCGCAGATGTTCCGGCGCGAGGCCGATAACGCGATTGTTCAGCGGGTGATCGACGAGTTGTCCGTCGGCGCCGATCCAGTGGCCGCAAATATCGCCGACGGCTCCCGCTTCGCGGAGCGATTTGAGATCATCATCGCCTACCAGTCCGATCCGAAAGATGGTGGCGTCCTTGTGCACCGCGCCCACCGAAACGAAAGCGGCGTCAACGTCGCGGGCATGGGTGAAGGCGTCTTCCAGAATGGACTGGCGCATAAGCAGATCGCGCGTGGCCTCCGTGTCCGTGAACACCGGTGCTGCGATGTAGAAGCATTCCGCATCGAAAAGCGCCGCGAGCCGCGAAGCGATCTCATAGATGTTGATCGCCGATCCGCGCGTGAGCCCACCAAGCAGGGAAACGACCGACATTCCTTTGACCGGGCGTACGGTCACTGACCGCAGACTAAGCTGGAGCGTCCGTCCCCATCCCACGCCCACCGATATCCCGTCGCGGATTCTGAGCGACAGGGCCTCACCGGCGGCGGCTGCGATGACCTGTGGCACCAGCGCAGGATCGGGTGGTGTCGGAACCACGATTGGATCCGAGACACCATAGGCGTCCCGCAGCCGGTGCTCCAGCTCGATGCAGTTCGCCACCTTCGAATTGATGCGAATCTGAACGATCCCCCGCTGGCGCGCATGCGCCAGCATCCGGTTGACGCGAAGGCGGGTCAGGCCAAGAGACTTGGCAATTTGCGCCTGCGTGAGGTCACCGACGTAAGCAAGCCAGGCGGCGCGCACGAGCAGCCCTTCCTCACGATCAGCCGTGACCGAACTCGTTACAGCTTGGCGGCCGTCGCGCTTCTTTCGTGCGGGTTTCTCCATCAGATCATCCTGTCCACTCCGCGGCAGCGGGTCCAGAGCGGGCTCGGCCGAGCCATGTGCTCATCGATATGAGGCATCAATCGAGTTTCCCCGGCTCCGCTAGCCTCGATGATAGCGGTCGAAGGACAAAACCAGCGGAGCATCGTGACAAACCGCGTCGATGATGGCCCTCGTCAGCGGCAGGCGATCATGGGGAAGTACACCCCGGGCCATCATATTCTTCAAAGTCGGACCAAGGTCCAGCGCCAGTTGCGCTCCCTCGACCGTGTCCGAACTCATATGTTCGCGCTTCGCCACGGAATAGGGCAGGCCGCGGCCAAGCAGGCGCCCCATGCGACCGTTACGGCCCGCCTGGCAGGTCACATAAAGATCGCCGGAGCCTGCCAGCCCCAGCACTGTTTCGATTTTTCCGCCCAGAGCATCGACCAGAATCGCCATCTCCGCGAGAGACTGCGAGAAAAGTGACGAGGCAAGATTGTGCATGAGCGCACCATTGTGCGCCTTGCCGTCGCGCTCCAGCAGTCCGACGGGAGCCCCAACTGCGAGTGTGTAGAAATTCTTGAAAGCAGCGCAGATCTCGACGCCGACGAGATCGGATGACGATCGCGCATGATAGAAAGGCGCGCGCAGAATGCGCGACGCCGCGGCCACCTGGTCGGGATCGTGTCCGGCAACGATCACAGACGTATCGCGCTGTGCCGCCAGTTCGCCGGCAATACACGGTCCGCCGACGGCCATCACCGGGACTGACAAGCCGGTGCGTTGCTCGATCTCGCGGGCAAGCAGATGTGGCAGGATTTCCACGCCTTCGTCGCTTGCGGCAAGTCCTTTCGTAATCATCAGTATCGGCAGGGGCGACTTGATGCTTTCTGCAATTCGCTCGATCGCCCAAGGAATGCCGGCCGACGAGACGCCGAGTACAAGCAGATCGGGTCCATCGTTCATCGCTGCCCCGAATTCGGTCCAGGAACAGGCGGTCACCACATCAGGCAGAGTGATGCTGAGGCGTGGGTGATGACTTGTGCTGGCCACCGAGCCGACGATCTTCTCATCGAGATGGGTCCCGACAAGAGTGATGCGGTTACCAGCGTAAGCGGCCGGAAGCGTCATGGCAGAGCCCATGACGCCGGCGCCGAGGATAACGACCTGGGCCATTCAGGTTCTTCCCTTGTCCAGCCGCTCGCCGCTATCTTGGTCGAACAGGTGGATTCGCTCAGGCGCCGGCTCCAAATGGATCACAGCTCCAGGAGAGGGCTCCATGCGGTCATGCAGCACCGAGCAGATCGCGGTGTTGCCCATGCTGGCAAAGATGTGGATTTCAGGGCCGGTCGGCTCGACAACCGTAATCCTCGCCGGGATGCCGCGCCCGTCGGCCACGGGTCGAAGATGTTCGGGGCGAATGCCGTAGATCACCTTTTGGCCGGGCCGGACCGCAGCCCCTCCTGGAAGTGGGAGGGATAGCTCGTCGGTCCGCACCACCCAGGCGTCGCGCTCGGAAGCCACCTCGCCATGGAACATGTTCATTGCAGGCGAGCCGATGAAAGAGGCGACGAAGAGGTTTGCCGGGCGATCGTAGACATCGAGCGGGCGCCCGATCTGCTCGATATGGCCGTCGCGCATGATGACGATGACATCGGCCATGGTCATGGCCTCGATCTGGTCATGCGTGACATAGACGGTGGTTGTCTTCAGCCGCTGGTGGAGTTCCTTGATTTCGGTGCGCATCTGCACCCGCAGCTTGGCATCGAGGTTGGACAGCGGCTCGTCGAACAGGAACACAGTTGGGTCCCGCACGATGGCGCGGCCCATGGCGACACGCTGCCGCTGGCCGCCCGAAAGCTGGCGAGGGTACCGTTCCAGATAGGGAGTCAGGTTGAGGATCGATGCCGCCCACCCGACCTTCTGTTTGATTTCTTCGTTGGGGCGCTTCTTCAACTGCATGGAAAAGGCCATGTTGTCGAAGACGGTCATGTGCGCATAAAGCGCGTAATTCTGGAAGACCATCGCGATGTTGCGGTCTTTGGGATGAAGCGTGTTGACGACCCTGTCGCCTATGGCGATTTCACCGGACGTGATGGGCTCGAGACCGGCTATCATGCGCAACAGTGTGGACTTGCCGCAGCCGGACGGCCCCAACAGAACGACGAACTGGCCATCCTCGATCGAGAGATCTAGTCCATCGATAATCGAGAGGGCGCCATAGTCCTTCTTTATGTTGCTGATGGTGACAGACGCCATAAATTGCTACCCTTCGATTGCCCTTGCCGGTTGGATCTCATTTTCGCCATGCGAGCCATTGGCGATCGGATGCGCTCTCACCATTCGCTGTCCAGAAATTCTTCCAAGAGTCCTGCATCGGCGGCCAGATTGACAAAGGACCAGCGGCCGCGGATTTCTCGCGAATGGCGAATGGCATCGTGCCAAAGCGCGCGCGGCAGGCCTAGTTCCGCGCCGGTGACCGGCCCCCCCGCAGCCTTCAGTGCTGCCTCCATGCGGGCGACCGGCATTGCCATTGGCCGAACCTCCTGGCGCAGGGCCGGCCAGATTTCCGCGAGTTTCCGGTTGAAGATTTCCGTCTGGCTGGCGTCGAGTGCTGTCTTCCTCATCTCGGCAATGCAAAGTGGTCCAAGCTGCGCTCCATAGCGTGCCAGCATCGCCGCCTCGTCGATGACGGTTGGCTTTGCCTGCGGCGGCTCTTGCATGTCCAGCAGCCGCGCTTGCAGACGCGCCATGACCAGCGAGGCAACCCCGACCTGCTGGCCGTGCGTGGTGCCTGGATGATGTGCTTGCGCGAACATGTCGACCCAATGGGAGATCTGGTGCTCCCCCATGGACCCGGGATGGGAAACGCCAGCAAAGCACACGCCCATCGAGCACAGCGTCAGGACGCGCTGGAGATGCCCGACGGCGGTGATGTCGTGCCTGGCAAGGCCAGGCGCATGGGCCAGCATCTGTTCCTCATCGCCCGCCTGAAGCAGATAAGGCACCTCGGAATAGTAAGTGCCGAACAGCCGATGCGAAGCCCACCAGTCGATCTGGGCGGTGGAGCGGCAGAGGCTGTCGCCAAGCCCGGCGGCGCTGAGCCAACTGGGTGCTGCAGCCGACACGCCAAGGTCCAGGAAGATGCCTCGCGGAGCATGCGAGGGCAGCGAGATCTTGAGCCCTGAAGCCAACGTCACCGACGCTGTCGAGGCGCCATAGCCATTCATCGAGGCCGCCGTGCCGAAGACGGCATAGGGCCGCTGGTCGAGGAAGGTTGCATGCTTGCAGCTGTCGTTGAGGACGCCGGCCCCGACGGCCACGACGCCTTCGGCGTGACGCGTCTTCTCCCTGACCATCTGGATCGTTGCCTCATCGCAGTCGAGGCCGTCAGGCAGCACGATTTCGTCGATTTCGGCGATGGCACGCAGCGCCTTCGCGACGCGCCTGCCCATCACATCGACGGTGTTGATGTCGGAGACCACGGCGATGCGGCTGCCTAGCGCCAGGGGCGCAACGAGATCCCCCTCGCGGCCCTCCGTCGTCTCCAGCAATTCGATTGTCTGGAACGGCAGGACCGCGGCTGCGCCTGTCTTGGGATCTGTCCAGCGTCCTGCGACCACGTCCTCGATCAAGGCGTTCCAGTTGCTCGTTTCAGCCATGATCGGTCTCCATGAAGGCCGCGAGACGCTGGTTCCAGGTTGAAAGCATTGGCCAAAGATCGGCATGGATCGCAAGAAGTTCGGCGTAGAGCGCGGCCCGTTTCGCGTCCGGTTCGAAGGTTTTGGCCGGCTCGCTGGCCATTGCGAGCGACGCTTCGGCGATGGTGGAAAACCAGCCCACGCCCTTTGCCGCCGCCATCGCCGCGCCAAGCGAGGAGGCTTCGACGGTCGTCGAACGCTTTATGGGATGATCGAGCGCATCCGCCAGAATCTGCATCCACAGGTCGGACTTCGCTCCTCCGCCGATGGCTATGAATTGGCCGATGGTCTGGGCGGCCGCTGCGGCGGCCCGCTGACTTGTCGCGGCCTGATGCAGCGCTATACCTTCCAGCACGGCACGATAGATGTCGCCGCGGCTGCTCGAGCCGGACAGCCCGGCAATCACACCACGGGCCGTACTGTCCCAGTGCGGGTCCATGACGCCCTGCCAGTAGGGAAGAAGCATTATGCCGCCTGCGCCGATCGGGCTGGCAGCGGCTTCGGCCTCGAGCGCTGCCAGGCCGCTTGCGCCATGCAGATCGACGCCAAGCATTTCGCGCGCCATCCAGTCGACGAGAAAAGTGCCGGCGCGAAGGCACGTCTCGTAGATATAGCCATCATCGGCGACCGCCGTCTCGGTGCGGAAGGCCTGGTCATGGACGTAGTCCGTGCCAAAGCTGCCGGAGACGACCGCCGTGCCGAGATTGATGTAAGCGCATCGCGGCTGCAACACGCCAGCGCCCGTTCCGGCGCATTGACCGTCGCCGCCGCCGGCGACGATCGGCGTGCCCTCCCGCAGGCCCGTCAGTATGGCGGCTTTCGAAGTCAGTTGGCCCAGAACCGTGCCGGGCTTCGCCAGGTCCGGCATCATTCCCCGCGCGACGCCCGCGGCGTCCAGTATTTCGTTAGACCAGTCCATAGCTCGCATATCGAGTATGCCCATCGGGTCGGCGGATGCGGTGGACGTCACCCACCGGCCGCTCAAGCGAAAGACCAGATAGCCATGGACTTCGGCCATTCGCTCCACGCGGGCAAAAATCTCGGGCTCTTCCTCGCGAAACCAGATCATGCGGTAAAGGCAAGGAATGACGTCCAGCGGCTTGCCGGATATTGCGTGGACGCGTGCCGCGCCGAAACTCTCGCCGAAGCGGCGTGCCTTCTGCCGGGCGCGCTCATCGAGCCAGAGCGTCGCCGGCCCGACCGCCTGGCCCTGCTCGTCGAAAAGGCCGAAGCTTTCGCGCTGGTTGGCAATCGCAAGGGCGGCAATGCGTGCCGGCGAAACTGTTGCTACGACAGCGCGAAGCGCCGTCACCGTCGAGGCCCACCACTCGGCCGGATCCTGCTCGAAATAGCCCGGCCGCGGGTTGGACATTGCAAGCGGTGCACGACCTTCGGCCACGGCCAGCCCATTGCGGTCCCAGGCGATCGCCTTGGTTGCCGAGGTCGAGGAATCGATGCCGATGACGAGATCCGGAACCATTGCCGCCACATTGCCAAAGGGCGAGGGCGGTGGAAGCCGCCTTCGCCCAAATCACCGACGAGTCGCTAAAGACCGGCGTCCTTGACTTTGCCGTCGACAATGCCGGCGATGGCATCGAGGCACGCCTTGGCATTGCCGCCATAGTCTTGGCCCGTAAGCAATTTGCCGAGCTCAACCGGAATGTCGTTGTTCGACAGATCCGCCCAGATCGGCATGTCCGGCTCGGATCCCATCTGGTTGTCGATCGTGTATTTGATCGCGTCGAAGTGGCGTGTCGTTCCAGGCCCGACGACGGCCTTCGCCTTCACGCGAGGATCGGTGAAGGAAGAATTGCGCATCGGCGAGGCGCCGCCGCCGAGCGTCGACACCCGCGCCATCACATCCTTCGAGCAGACCCACTGCATGAACAGCCATGCTGCTTCCTTGTTCTTGGAATATTGCGACAGCGAAATCGTCGAGCCGCCCTGGTGACCAACGGCCGGGATTTCGTTGAAGCCGCAATCGGCGGCGGCGCGACGACCGGGAACCTCCTTGGGCGCGGGCAGGGCCTCGAACAGGCCTTTGACCTTGGAATCGTTGGCGTCGAAGCCGGGGAAATCTTCGCCCCAGGTGATTGCCATCGCCGCCTGCCCCTGTGTCAGTGCCTGTCCCTGGCCGTCCCAGGTCCATGTCGTCGCCGAGGGCGGCGAGTTCTTGACCAGCTCCTGATAGAATTGCAGCCCGGCCACGCCGCGCTCGTCATTGCCGACAAACTTCTTGTCTTTGTTGAAGATCGACCCGCCATGGCCCCACAAGGCGAAGGTCCAGTCGCATTCGAGCGAATAGTGGCCGGACTTCGCCTGGCACGCGGTGCCGAAGATGCCGTTGCTTTTTTCTGCGTCAGTGAGCGCCTGCACGGCCTTGAGGTAGGCGTCGAGGTCTGTCGGCAGCGCAATGTTGTGTTTGTCGAAAAGATCCTTGCGGTACATCAGGATGAAGATCGGAATATCGAATGGAATTCCGCACTGTTTGCCGTTGTACATGGCGATGCCGTCGACCAGTGGCTTGGAGAAATCGTCCCAGTCGAAGTTGGGCATCGCCAGGTCTTTGTTCTGGTCATAATACTCGCGCGGATCGACGACATCCTGGGCAAATGTCGCCATCCAGGACTGGTCGAGATAATAGACGTCGTACGTGCCCAGCTGGCCCTGCACGTCTTGCGTCGCCTTGGCGAGAACCTGCTCCAGCGGCACGATTTCGACTTCCACCTCAATGCCGGTTGCCTTGGTGAATTCACCCGCGACAAGCTGGTTGGCGACGATCGTTGGCGGCGTCGCTTCCGAAGTGTAGCGGATTTTGGTGCCGGCATACGGTTTGCCGACATCGGCCAGCCACTTCAACATATCGGCGTCCTGGGCGCGGGCTTCTTCAACCCCGAGGCCCAGGATCCCGCGATTGGTGCGGCCGCCACCTAGCATGGCTGATCCGAAGGCAGAAAAGCCGACACCGGCGAGCGCCATCTTCCTCATGAAGTCGCGTTTGGTTATTCGGCGCGCCGTAAAGTCGTTGCAGGTATCGGCGACGAATGTCTTCTTGTCGTGTTCTCTGAAGCTCATGATCGTTCCTCCGTTGCTTTTTTGTCGTCGTTCTTCTCGCCTGCGCCTCACTCCTTCAGGGACCCGAGGGTGAGGCCGCGGACCAGATGCCGTTGAACCAGCAGGATAAAGATGAAGCTGGGTATGATCGCGGACGTGCCGAGCGCTGTGATGTAGCCCCACTCGGTTGCGGTCGAGGTGACAAAGGTCGAAATCTTCACCGGCACGGTGCGGATCGACGTCGTTAGGAACAGTGAGAGCAGGAACTCGGTCCACGAAAAGATGAAACACAGCACAGCCGTCGCAGCGATGCCGCCCTTGACCATAGGAAGGACCACGCGCCGGAACGTCTGCCAGCGCGTCGCGCCGTCGATCAGTGCCGCCTCATCGACCTCGCGCGGGACGTCGTCGAAGAACGACTTCAAAAGCAAAACCGCCAGCGGCAGATTGATCAGACTGTGAACGAGGATGAGCCCCGTATAGGTATCGCGCAAGCCGAGATCGCGGAACATGAAAACGATCGGAATGACGATCGCGATTGGCGGCATGAAGCGCTGCGAAAGAATCCAGAACAGAAAGGACTGCTGGCCGCTGAACTGCATTCGCGACAGGCAATAGGCGGCCAGAGTTGCCAGCAGCAGCGTCAGCGCTGTCGATCCGACGGCTATGACGGCGCTGTCGAGCAACGACTGGCGGGAATCGTAGGAACTCGCGCCCCCCTTGATGACCCCGGCCGCTTCGCCGCCCTGTTCCATGCCGATGTCGACGCGCGAAACGCCAAGCAACGTCACGCGGTAGTTGTCCGGCGTCGGCGTGAAACCGGTGTAAACCGGTCCGCTGCGATCGAAGATCGCCGAATAGGGTTTGATGGACGACAGGGCCCACCAAGCGATCGGGAACATGAAGATCGCCACCACCAGGACGGCGAGCACGTCACGGGCGATCGTTTGGGCGCGCGACGACTCCATCAGAACCTCACCTTGAACAGCCTGACGAAGAGGTTCGACACGACAATCAAGACGACGAGCACGATCAGCGACAGGGTCGCGGCATAGGGGAAGTCTCCGGTGAAGTAGATTCGCCCCGCGTAGAATGAAAGCGTCTCGGTGGCCGTGCCTGGCCCGCCAGCGGTGATGATGTAAACGTAGTCGTAGATGCGAAAGAGATCGACGCCGCGGATCAGCACCGCGACCGCTATCACCTTGCGCAGCATCGGCAATGTGAGCCGCCAGAACGTCTGGATGCCGTTGGCACCGTCGATCGCCGCGGCCTCGAAAGGTTCCTTCGGCAGCGCCCTGAGCCCTGCCAGGATGATGAGCACCATGAACGGCGTCCATTGCCATATGTCAGCCAGCAGGATCGCCGCCAATGCGGTTCCCGGCTGCGTCAGGATCGGCTGTGCCGGCGAGACCAGGTCGAGGGCATACAGGTAAAACGACAGGACACCGAAAGAACCGTCCTGCATCAGCAGGAACATCATTCCGGTTACCGCAGGCGGCACCACCAGCGGCAGTGTCATCAGCGCCCGCAGCACGCCGTAACCTTTGCGATCGGTGTCAAGCAGAAGCGCGATGAGGATGCCGAGCGCAAGCTGAACCGCAAGCGCGACGAAGGTGTAGATCAGCGTGGTTTCCAGCGAATGCCACATGCGCGCATCCGAGAAGGCACGCGTCCATTGGTGGAGCCCGGCGAAGTCAAGTTGCCGGGAGACGACATTGCGTTTGTGAAACGAAAGCCAGACTGAATAGGCGAGGGGATAGATGCCGAAAACGAGAAGCATCACCGTGATCGGCGCGAGCCAGGGGAAAGGATGCTCGGCCGTCATGAACCGGGGCAGGGCCCATCTGGGCGTTTCGCGGGTCACGGCCAGCGTGCTCACGCGCAAATCTCCGCTCGGTCACAGAGACGCATCGGCCTTCTCCCTATCGGCCAGATTGTGCCAACTTGAACTTTTGTAAGTTTGTTGTGTCTTTTGTTAAGAACGTGTCGGACGGCCGCCGATTTGTCAAGTGTCGGTCCCCTCAGCGCTCAAGGGATTTACTCGTGGTCCTACAGGATGCCGTCATCGCCGGGTATGGAGTTGTTCTTGGAGGGAGCGCCGCCGGTAAATGCCCTTGTGTCAGCATCAAAAGCGCACAGGGCCGCCGCCAACTTTGGCAGCCCAAGGAACGATCGGGAGGACAGCCCGGAGCTTTGGAACTCGCTAATCCGGCAATCGGATCTGAAGCTTTACGTCCGCCGGCCGGGCTTCGACTGCGCGGTCGAAAGCGGCAATGGAATCTTCGAAGGGGAAGGTCGCCGAAATCAATGGTTTGAGATCGACCCGGCCCGATCCCATCAGTGCGATCGCCCGGTCATACTGGTGGGCATATCGGAACACCGTCTCGATGCGGATTTCCTTGGTAGAGGCCGTAGCGATGTCGAACGCCACCGGCGCGACCGGCAGGCCGACCACCACCACGGTACCACCGGGCCGCGGCAGATCGAGCAACGTCTCCCAGGCTTTGGTCGAGCCGGAACATTCAAAGACGACGTCGGTGCCCCAGCCGTCGGTCAGGCGCTTGACCTCCGCCGGCAGGCTCTTGTCGCGGATGTTGACCGGGATCACACCCTGGTAGCCGGCGGCAATGTCGAGCTTGGGTTGGGCGAGATCTGCAACAACGGCGCGGGCGCAGCCGCCGGCGAGCGCGGCGATCGCCACCATCGTGCCGATCGGCCCGGCGCCAATTACCACCGCGGTGTCACCCGGCGCAATCTTCGCTTTGGCCGCCGCCTGCATTCCGACAGCGAAGGGCTCCACCATCGCGCCTTCGGCGAAGCTGACATTGTCGGGCAGTTTGAAAGTGTAGTTGGCGGGGTGCACGACATAGGGCGTCAGCACGCCGTGGATCGGCGGCGTTGCCCAGAACCTGACCGCTGGATCGATGTTGTAGAGGCCGAGCCGGCTTGCCCGCGAATTGGGATCGGGGATACCCGGCTCCATGCAGACGCGGTCGCCGACCTTCAGATGCTCGACGCCTTCCCCCGTTTCGACGACGGTGCCGGCGGCTTCATGGCCCAAGACCATCGGCGCTTCGACCACGAACGGGCCGATGCGGCCATGGGTGTAGTAGTGCACGTCGGAGCCGCAGATGCCCACGGTATGGATCTTGATGCGAACTTCGCCCGGGCCGACGGTCTGTGGCAGATCGATGTCACGCAGCTTGAGTTCGTGTTGGCGTTCGAGGACAAGGGCGCGCGCGTTCGTCATCGACGTAGTCTCCTCTAAAGCCGATCGTAGGGGCCTTTAACCGTCTACGGGTACACACACCGTCCATCTATGCATCATTGTTCTCCGGGCTGGCGCTGTGGCCCCGATAGACGCCATCGAGCGCAGGCGGGTTCAGTTGGTGCTGGTTGTGGGGGTGAACCCGCACTGCTTCTGTTCCATATCGATCTGCTTCGTGATGCGGACGGCGTTCTGTGCGTAGGCCTCCGTCACGGAGCCACTATTCACGGTCTTGCCCTTCAGCGGACTCACGCCTGCGCAGAGGTGGAAAACATGCGGCTCGGCGGACTTCGCGGCTCCGGCTTCCGGCGCGATCCAGTAGACGACATCCTGACCGGCGGGGTGGCTCGCGTCCCGCGTCGCCGCCGTCACCGCGGCGGTGTCCGTCGCGATCGCCTGCGCCTGAGCGGCGACATCGGGCGAACAGGCGGTGGTGGGCTGCCCCGACTTGATCTGGGCCGCGCATGCGTTCATATCCTGGGTGTACTGCTCGACCGACGGGGGTTTGAAACTGATCCCCATGACCGTCGCGAGCACGGCCAGCGCAGCGCCGACGCCGCCGGCAACCTTCTTGGTCCGCGGATCCATGTTTTTGTCGGTGAGGATCAAGAAAACCAGCGGAAGGAAGGCAATCAGCGTGATAATTGCGCCGAGCTGGTTTTGGAAGAAGAACCTGGCCGCGTCGGATGCACGGGCCGGATCGTGCCTGTTGGCCGCCTTCCACAGCAAGTTGCCGGCGATTGCGAAAATCGCGATGCCGACCAGAAGGCCGATGACCAGCGGCAGGTGTGCCTGGTCGAACTTGTTCTGGCGAAGCAGCATGATTCCGTAGACCTCGCCGCCAATGGCGACGATCCACGAGAGTGCGGCGAAAAGGCGAAGACGCGTGGCGGAGGACTTCTGGCCCTGCGTCGCTTGCCAATCCTTGGTAACGTCTGGCTTGTTGTCGGTCATTGACCAGATCCCCTGATATCGACACTTCTGCGGGGCGTTAGACCAGAAGGCCAACCCGCCCGGCGCAGCAGCATTGAACGAGCGCCACCTGCCTTAGCGACGCGACGAAATGTGAGCGCCACGGCAGGCCTCATCTCCATTCATAATTCATATTGCGCATGAGTGAGTCCGTCCAGACCCACGCAGGCAGACGCCTATGGGCGAGGGCTCCGTTCTTCTTGATCTCTGGCTCGAACTTGATGTAGCGGACTGACAACTTACGGCCAATAAATGCGACGTAGAGTATCTGCTCGGCAAAGAGGGCTCCTGTACAACTCCGACGTCGCAGGGCAGATCAACCGGTTCGGCCAACATCAGAATCAGTCGAACGAGGGGGCGAGCGCAAATCCACGATCCCTGACGGCTTTCTAGAAGGCATCAATGCCATTCAGTCGCCGCATGGACGCCAAGCTTTGGCCCCCGACCATCTGCATTGATAATAATGCAGATTTGCATTATCATAGCGCGAGAACAGGAAATGTTTAACATGACAACGTTGACAGTGACGACAAGGGGACAGGTGACGTTCCGCAAGGACGTGCTGCAACATCTGGGCATCAAACCGGGCGAGAAGATCGAGCTTGATCTGCTGCCCGACGGTCGGGCGGAATTGAGGGCTGCACGGGCGAAGGGGTCGTTCCGGGACCTCCACGGCTTCCTCAGAGGCAAGACGAACGGCCGGGTGCTCAGCATCGAGGAGATCAACGAGGCGATAGCGGAAGCGGGCGCTGCGGCCGCGTCCGGCAAGGAATGAGGGTTACGGCCGACACGAATGTGCTGTTGCGCGCCTATGTCGCCGATGATGAGGCGCAGGCAGCCATTGCCGTCGACCTGCTGGCCAAAGCGGACATCGTGGCCGTGAGCTTGCAGGCCTTGTGCGAGTTCGCCTGGGTTCTGGCCCGGCAGTACCAGACAGAGCGCGAAAATATTGCCGCGGCGATCCGGGCGTTGCTGAACACCGCGAATGTTGTCATCAACCGGCCGGCAGTTGAGGCAGGGCTGTCAGTCCTCGATGCCGGCGGCGATTTCGCGGACGGCGTGATCGCTTTTGACGGCGGCTGGCTTGGCGGGGAGATTTTCGTCTCGTTTGACCGGAAGGCCGTCAAACTGCTCTCGGCGCAGGGACAATCCGTACAGCTTCTTTTCTAAGTCTCTTTCCGCGGTGGTCTTTCGCCCTGTGCTGTCGCGTCTTTAGAGACCACTGCGAGCAATCGGATTCTGTCTGCGGTACGGATGTCAGATCAGAATGGCGGGGTGAGAGCCGACGATCGCCGATAGGTGATTGTGGAAATCGTTGGAATTGCCCAACTACCAGGCCGACTTGGTCGCGCAGATCGCGTAGCGATGCTGCGTCGAGCGTTCCAGCGCCCTGAGGAAGTTCATGTGCCGTGCCTGCGCGCGATGAATCGCGCCGAGCCGGGTGTCGACCACAGGCATCTCAAAGCCAGCCTCCACCAGAAGCGCGCAGACCTCGTCCGCTTTGGCGCCACGCGAAAAGTGCAACCGTGACAGGATGCTGCCATGGCGGTCCGCCATCACCTGATCCAGTTTGTGGACCGGCCCGACCGTCCGGCCAACGGCCCTTTCCAGGACTTGTCGCAGAGAGGTTACCCAGGTCTTACTGACGCAATCACCATCAATGATCAGCAGCCGTCCGCCAGGCTTGAGCAGCGAGAACCATTCGGCGAACGCCGCTCGCGGATCCACCAACGTCCAGACGAGATGACGGGTGACGAGGACGTCGTAGCTTTCTCCGTTTTCACGGGTTCGCTCGGCGTCCCCGATCAGAAACCGGATGCCGCTTTCCCTCTGCGTCGCCTTTGCACGCGCGCGGGCAAGCATGGCCTCTGACCAATCGAGCCCGGTCACGGCATAACCCAGGTCGTGCATGAGATGGGATATGACCCCGGTGCCGCAAGCGAGGTCGAGAGCGCGACGCCCATCCCCGCGCCCCAAGTGCTTGAGTATCAGCCTGTGCCAGGCCAGGCGTTCCCGCTGTGAGAAGATTTCATGCCCCACCGAAAGGTCGAATGTCCCGGCGCGCGTCGACCAATAGTCGCGTATCTCGTCCCGCAGCGAATAATTGGGCTCGCCCGCCATTCCAGACCCCTTGTCGTCGTACCAGTCTGGAATGGCTCTAAAAGATATTTCTTGAGAATTGAAGTCATCTTTAATAAGGCACCTCTGGCTAATCCATTTCAAGAGAGGGCGCGATGAATTTCGGAAAGATCCCAGCAGCGACGATGGCGGCCGCTATCGTCGCTCTGTCGATGACGCTGGCCGCCAGGGCCGAAATGGTTGCAGTGACTGACATCACGGGCCGCCAGGTCAAGGTGAACGTCCCTGTCGAGAGGGTAATCCTGGGTGAGGGCCGGCAGGTCTATCTCGTCGCGGCGCTCGAGACCGAGGATCCGTTCAAGCGCATCGCTGGCTGGCGCGAGGATTTCAGCCAAGCGGATCCGGACAGCTACGCCGCCTATCTGGAAAAATTCCCAAGGATGGCGAATATCCCCACGTTCGGCGGTTTCAAGGACGGCACTTTCGACGTCGAGCAGGCGATATCGCTCAAGCCCGACGTCATCGTGATGAACATCGAGTCGAAGCAGGCCACGGAAGACGCCAAGTATATCGAGAAGCTCACCGCTGCCGGCATTCCATTGGTTTATGTCGATTTCCGCGAGCGTCCCTTTACCAACACCGAACCTAGCATGCGCCTGTTTGGCAGGCTGTTCGGCAAGGAGGAGCGCGCCGAGGAATTCATCGCCTGGCGCGCCGCCGAGATCGCGCGCGTTACCGACGTAATCGAGAAGGCCAAGCCGGAAAGGCCCAAGGTCTTCATCGAACGCGCCGGCGGCTATTCGGACGATTGCTGCATGAGCTTCGGCGACGACAATTTCGGCAAATTTGTTGAGATGGCAGGCGGTGACAACATCGCCAAGGACATCATCCCCGGCACCTTCGGCACACTCAATCCCGAACAGATCATCGCCTCCGACCCGGATCAGATCATCGTCACCGGCGGCTCGTGGGAAGCCTATGTACCGGGCGGTGCCTGGGTGGGCGTCGGCCCCGGCCGTGATGAGGCGGAGGCGGTGCGCAAGCTGAAGGCGCTGACCGAGCGGCCGGCGCTGACCGGCGTGAAGGCCGTCGAGGACGGCGCGGTGCATGCCATCTGGCATCAGTTCTACAACAGTCCTTATCAGTTCGTGGCCATCCAGCAGATGGCGAAGTGGCTGCACCCCGATCTTTTCGCCGACCTTGATCCTGAAGTGACCTTCAGCGAGTTGCACAAGAAATTCCTGCCCATCGCATACAGGCCCGGCCACTGGGTCTCGCTGACCGATGTCGATTGAATCGACGGCCGTCAGCACCGCGCTCGACAGCACCGATGGACGAGGGCGTTACCGCGCCCTCGTTTGGCGGCGGCAGTTGATCCTTGCCGGCCTCGGCGCTGCCCTGCTCTTCAGCCTGTGCGTCGACCTTGCGGTCGGTCCCGCCCGCTACGACCTCGGCGAGGTCGTGCGGGCCCTTGTGTTCCCCGACACCGTGCCGCTGCAGGTGCGCGTGGTGCTCTGGGACATCCGCATGCCGGTGGCCCTGGTGGCGATTGTCGTAGGGGCGGCGCTCGCCGTGGCCGGCGCGCAGATGCAGACCATCCTCAATAACCCGCTGGCGAGCCCCTTCACGCTCGGCATATCCGCCGCCGCGAGCTTCGGCGCTGCGCTTGCGCTTGCCTTCGGAGTGAGGCTTGTCCCCGCCGCAGTCGAGTATGTAGTGCCGATCAACGCCTTCGTGATGGCGATGCTGGCGGCCTTCCTAATTCATGTGCTGAGCGTCAAGCGCGGCGTCAGCGCGGAGACCATCGTGCTGCTCGGCATCGCGCTGGTTTTCACCTTCAACGCGCTGCTCGCGCTCGTCCAGTTTTTCGCGTCGGCGGAAGCGCTGGCGGCAGTCGTCTTCTGGACAATGGGCAGCCTCACCAAGGCCACCTGGCCTAAGCTTGCGGTCACCACATTCATCCTCCTCGCAGTCTTACCCATTTTCGCCCGGCGCGTCTGGGCGCTGACGGCGTTGAGGCTCGGTGAGGACAAGGCGGCCAGCTTCGGCGTCAAAGTCGGTCGCCTGCGGCTCGAGACGCTCATCCTGGTGAGCCTCCTCGCCGCCATTCCCGTCGCCTTCGTCGGCACCATAGGTTTTGTCGGCCTCGTGGGCCCGCACATCGCGCGCATGGTCATCGGCGAGGACCAACGCTTCTTCCTGCCCGCCTCGGCCCTCGCGGGCGCGCTCATCCTGTCGGCCAGCTCGGTCGTCAGCAAGTCGCTTATCCCGGGGACGGTTTTCCCGATCGGCATCGTCACCTCGCTGATCGGCATCCCCTTCTTCATCTCGCTCATCCTGTCCAGCACGAGGCGCTCATGGTGACGATCCGGCTTGAGGCGCTCGGCGCGCGCTACGGGACGAGCCTCCGGCTTCGGGATGTGACGACGCCAGTGTTCGAGGGCGGAGACATTGTGGCTGTGATCGGTCCGAATGCCGCCGGGAAGTCGACGCTCTTCAGGCGCATCGCCGGCCTCCTGCAAGGACCGGGAGCAATGCATGTCGAGGGGGCCATTCGCGGGACGAGCGGCATCTGCTACATGCCACAGGAAACGTCCGCCAACGCGGTGCTCACCGTCTATGAGTCAGTGTTGCTCGCCCGCAAGCAGGGTAAGGGCTGGTCTGTGGGCGACGATGATCTGGCTCGCATCGACGAGACCCTTGCGGCGCTCGGCATCGCCGACATCGCTTTCCGCAACATTGGCGAGCTTTCCGGCGGCCAGCGGCAACTCGCCAGCCTGGCACAGACGCTGGTGCGCGAGCCGGAGGTCCTGCTGATGGACGAACCGACATCAGCACTCGATCTGTCGCGGCAGGTGGAAGTGCTCGGTCTCATGCGGGAACTTGCCAGGGCGCGAGGCATGGTCGTGCTGATCGCCCTGCACGACCTCAATCAGGCCCTGCGCTTCAGCGATCAGACAATGGTCATCGCGGACGGCCGGCTGGTCGCATGCGGGCCAACGCGGGACATCATCACCTCACATCTGCTGCGGGACATTTATCATCTCAACGCGCGCATCGAGCCGTGCTCGCGCGGCATCGGCCATGTCATCGTGGATGGCGTGGCGGATGGGCGTCGGACGCTCATAATGCCGGCAGCGGAGACCGAATCCGGGCTTCGGAGCAGATTCGAGGCGGCAGCCGTTCCGGCCGCGTGACGGCAACCATTAAGCCGGTTGATCGACGCCCGCACTGATCGACCTGGTCCTCTGACCGCTGGTTGAAGGCGAGAGCGTGCTTGCATTCAACTCAAGGCGTGGCCCGCCAATCCATAGACCCAAGGCCCATTGTCTTCCCGGTTCAGAAAGCGGCGCCCCTTGGACATGGTCGTAACGGTCTCGGCAATGCCGAGGCCGCACTGCTGGAGAAACGCGGCAAACACGCCATCCTTCTCGCGGGTGTCGACGCGGGCAAATCGTCCTGCCAGTCCCTTCAGATGCACGGCTGTAAGATGGACCGCGTCGAAATCGTTTCCCGCGACCATCGGGCCGATCACGTGACCACGCCCGAACTCGCGACACATGGAATAGCCAACGATCTCGCTGCCGCGGCTCAAAGTGCAGATTGAGGCATCGGCCGCGAGCAACGTGAGCAGCCTCTCGCGGTTTGTCCCAAACGCGCGCGTATCCAGCGCCGTGATCTCCTTCAGCCTGTCGCTCGACAGCGCCTGCAATTGACCGTCCAGGGACGGCACTGTTGGGAGGACCGGTGGGACTTCCCCCTGGCGCATGTATACAGTCGCCTCGGTCGTGAAACCGAGCGAGACATAAAGAGGATAGGCAGCATGGGTAGCATTGAGTGCCAAGTTGCGATCGCCGCACTGCTCGAGGACTAGGTCCATGAGCCACCGGCCGCCTCCTTGCGCTTGCGTGCGGGGCGTTGTGATCACTACGCCGATGGTGGCGAAGTCGTCCCCGTGAGGAAACCACATCGCGCTGCCGAAAACGCGTCCAATACCATCAACGGCAACGATGCCCTGGCCGGCGCGACGCAGTAGGTTCCAATCCTTCGGCCGATGAGGCCAGCGGACTGAGATCGACAGCGCGTGCAGCAGCTCAACGTCGACATCATTGATGTCCCGCGCGACCAGTTCGAAGGATTTCAGGCGTACTGATCTCTGCATCTCAGTCGATCCTTCAACAAATGCGCAAGGCACGCGGTGTGACGTTGTGATCGATCGCCATGTCGCGACATGCCTCTTTTGCCGTAGCATTATACGGGAAAGCCAGCAGGTTTCGCTGGTTCGAGGTGCTTTTTCGCAATCTTCGGCCAAAGCATGACGCAATTCGGCAGCGAACTCTGCTGCCTGCGGATACGCTGGTTGCACCCGGTGATAATGTGCGATTAGAGCGGACCGCCATGAACGTGGAAGAAATCCTCGCGACGCTGATTGGATTTCCCTCTGTTGTGGGCACGCCAAACCGCGCGATCGTCGATTGGATCCGCGACTACTGTCAGGCAGCCGGAGCCGAGGTGACGGTTCTGCCAGGTCCCGAGGGCGACCGGTCCAACCTCTTCGTGACGATCGGCCCGCGCCAGGGTCGGGGCTACATCATCTCCGGACATATGGATGTCGTGCCGGCCGGCGAGCCGGAATGGAGCTCGGACCCGTTCGTCCTGCGCGGAGAGGGCGGCAGGCTATACGGCCGCGGCACCACCGACATGAAGGGCTTCCTCGCCTGCACATTGGCCGCGCTCCCAGGACTTGCTGCGATGAACCTGCGGCAGCCAGTTCATCTCGCATTCTCCTATGACGAAGAGGCGGGGTGCCGTGGTGTGCCGCATCTCCTGGCCGCGTTGCCGAGCTTATGCGAGAGGCCGCTTGGCGCCATTGTCGGCGAGCCGAGCCGGATGCAGCCTGTGCGCGCGCACAAGGGGAAGGCCGCCGCGCGGCTCGAGGTGATGGGGCGATCCGGCCATTCCTCACGCCCCGATCTCGGACTCAATGCTGTGCACGCCATGGCCAGCGTCATCACATACGCCGTGGTCTACGGCCAGTCCCTCGCCGACGGGCCGCTCGATAAAAATTTCGAGCCCCCATATTCTTCCTTGCAGGTGGGCGTCATCGCCGGTGGACAGGCGGTCAACATCATCCCTGGCCAATGCACAGCCGATATCGAGGTGCGCGCCGTGCCCGGCGTTTCTCCAGCCTCCCTGCTTGAGCCTGTCAAGACCCGGCTTTTCGCCCTGCGAGACAGCGGCTTCGATGTGGTGTGGCACGAGTTGAGCACCTATCCCGCCCTCGCGCCCGCGAACGGGAGCGCGCTAGCGGCCGTTCTGACCGAGCTGACGGGGCAGGAGCCGCTCACAGCCGTCAGCTTCGGCACGGAGGCCGGGCTTTACCAGCAGGCCGGCATCGACGCGATCATTTGCGGTCCTGGCGACATCGGCCGTGCCCATCGTCCCAATGAGTATATCGAGATCGGTGAACTCGCCGCTTGCCGGAAGATGATCGAGGGGCTCGGCGCGCGTCTTGCGGCCTGAAGGAAGGGCGGTCGCCATGGCGTTTCTTTTCAATTCCGATGCGGCGCGTGCTGCGGTCTTCCGCGAGATATTCGCGCGCGAGCTCCCGGATCTGGTATTCTTCCATTCCGGAGACGAGATGGAGCCGGAGAAGGTGCGCTATCTCATCACCTGGACGGTGCCGGACGAGATCTCGCGCTACCGCAATCTGGAAGTGCTGTTTTCCATCGGCGCGGGCGTCGACCAGTTCAAGCAGGACGGAGTGCCAAGCCATGTGAAGCTTGTGCGCATGGTCGAGGACGGCATCATACGCATGATGCAAGAATACGTCGCGCTCGGCGTGTTGGCGCTCCACCGCGAGATGCCCGCCTATCTTGAGCAGCAGAAAAAGTGCTTGTGGAAACCGATTGCCGCTCGACAGGCGGCCGAACGCCGGGTTGGCTTTCTCGGCCTTGGCATGCTGGCCCGCGCGGCTATCGAGCGCTTGAAGCCGTTCGAGTTTCAGCTTGCCGGGTGGAGCCGCAGCGAAAAGCGGATCGAGGACGTCGCCTGCTTTCACGGCACGGACCAACTCGCGGGCTTTCTGAAGCAAACGGATATTCTCGTCTGCCTGCTCCCGCTCACGGAACAAACGCACGGCATGCTCGATGCGGAGTTCTTCGACTTACTGCCCGCCGGGGCGCAGCTGCTGCATGTCGGCAGGGGTCCGCAACTGGACCAGACCGCGCTGATCGACGCGCTCGACACCGGTCACGTATCTGCGGCGATGCTTGATGTCACCGATCCAGAACCGCTCCCGGAAAACCATCCGCTGTGGTCGCATCCGAAGGTGATGATAACGCCGCACATCGCCTCGGTGACGCAACCGCATACGGCGGCACAATCCGTCGTCGACAACATTCGGCGCCACCGCGCCGGAGAAGAACTGATCGGCCTCGTCGATCGGACACTCGGCTACTAACAAGGAAACATCACATGTCACTTCTGATCACGATCGACACAGTTCCAGACTTTGCGCCGAAGGAGGCATTACCGGCTCCGGAGCGGCTCATTTCCGGCAATCCATCCTTCAAGACCTGGGCGCAGGATGCCTCGAAAGGTGAGAAGGTTCTGACCGGCGTCTGGGAGGCGACGCCCGGCGAGACGCATTCGATCAAGGGCACTATCTACGAGTTCTGCCATATCATTTCGGGTCTCGTCGAAATCGAGGAGAAGGGCGGTGAGACCAAGACCTACCGCGCCGGCGACAGTTTCGTGATGAAACCCGGTTTCGTCGGCGTCTGGCGCACGATCGAGACCGTGCGCAAGATCTACGTCTGCGTTGATGACTGAGTTCAGTGCTCAAGGTCTGGCCGAATAGCGCGCGGCGGTTCCAGAACAATCGGCTTTCCAGGTTCCGCCTGACGCGATTCGACGCCGTCGGAGGGCTCAACCTCGACGGAAAATGCGGCGGGCGGTCAACTACTGTTTCCAGTGACGCCAGTGCGAATGAGGACCTCCATCCATGAAGACCTACAAGATAGCGCTGATCCCCGGCGACGGCATCGGCAAGGACGTGACGCAGGCGGCATGGCAGGTGCTGCAGGCGGCGGCTAAGCAGGGCGGTTTCGTCCTTGATGACACAAGATTCCCGTGGTCGTGCGCCTACTACCTGGAGACCGGTGCAATGATGCCGTCAGACGGCATCGATACACTCCGAAAATTCGATGCGATCTATCTCGGCGCTGTGGGCTGGTCCGCGGAAGTGCCCGACTCAGTATCGCTTCACGGACTGCTCCTGCCGATCCGGAAAGGCTTCACGCAGTACGCCAACATACGACCGCACCGGCTGTTGCCGGGCGTTCAGGGGCCCCTCCGCTCCGATGGTTTCGATATCCTGTGCATCCGCGAGAATACGGAAGGCGAATATTCCGGCGCCGGTGGGCGCGTTCATTCCGGCACGGCCGATGAGGTCGCGGTTGAGACTGCGATCTTCACGCGTGCGGGTGTCGAACGGATCATCCGTTTCGGTTTCGAACAGGCGCGGGCGCGTCGCAAGAAGCTCGCATCTGTCACCAAATCCAACGCGCAGAAACACTCCATGGTTTTCTGGGATGAGGTCACGCGCGAGGTGGCGAAAGACTATGCTGATGTGGAGGTCTCGCACTACCACATCGACGCCATTGCCGCCCGGATGGTCCTGGCGCCGGAAAGCCTCGACGTAATCGTCGCATCGAACCTTTTCGGCGACATCCTCACGGATATTGGAGCGGCCATTCAGGGAGGGCTGGGTTACGCCGCCTCCGCCAATATCAATCCCGATCGCAGCGCGCCTTCCATGTTCGAGCCGGTCCATGGTTCGGCGCCCGACATCGCGCATCTCGGCGTCGCCAATCCGATCGCCGCGATCTGGTCCGGTGCCATGATGCTCGAGCATCTGGGCGAGGGGCACGCTGCGGCGGAAGTAATGTCGGCAATCGAGTCCGCAACCGCGCGGGGGATTGGCACGATCGCAGGCAAGGACAGGACTGAAACGATCATGCAGGCCGTGCTGGTGGGATTAAGCTGAAAGGGCAGAGGAAAGACCATGAATGCGATGACGAAGATTGGCATGTTCAACGACTCCGACCTTTTTCGTCAGCAGGTGCTGATTGGCGGTGTCTGGCGGGATGCGGAAACGAAGGGCGCGGTCGATGTCATTGACCCTGCCAGCCAAAGTGTTCTCGGCACCGTTCCCGCAATGGGGGAGAACGAGACGAGAGCGGCAATCGCTGCCGCGGCCGAGGCCTTCAAAGGCTGGAAGAAAAGGACGCATGCCGAGCGTGCAGGATTTCTGGAGCGCTGGCACGACCTCATCCGCCAGCACGAACAGGATCTCGCGCTCCTGCTGACGCTGGAACAGGGCAAGCCGCTTGCCGAGGCGTTGGCAGAAATCCGCTATGGCGCATCTTTTGTGAAATGGTTCTCCGAAGAAGCGCGCCGGATCGGTGGTTCGACCATTCCCTCACCCACGGCCGATCGCCGCATTCTGGTGCTGAAAGAACCCGTCGGCGTCTGCGCCATCATCACGCCGTGGAATTTCCCCAACGCAATGATCGCACGCAAAGTAGCACCGGCGCTGGCCGCAGGTTGTACGGTTGTCATCAAGCCGTCGGAATTTACGCCATTCTCGGCGCTGGCGCTCGGCGTTCTGGCGGAACGGGCAGGTATTCCTGCAGGCGTGATCAACATTGTGACCGGCATGCCCGTCGAAATCGGCAACGAACTGATGGCCAATCAGACGGTGCGCAAGATCTCGTTCACCGGTTCGACCCGCGTCGGTGCGCTGCTCATGCGTGGCGCGTCCGATAGCATCAAGCGGCTGAGCCTGGAGCTTGGCGGCAACGCACCCTTTATCGTCTTTGACGACGCCGATCTGGATAAGGCAGTTGAAGGGGTGATCGCATCCAAGTTCCGCAATGGCGGTCAAACCTGCGTCTGCGCGAACCGGATTCTTGTGCAGGAAGGCGTTTACGACGCCTTCGCCGAAAAGCTGAGCCGGCGCGTCACGCGGATGAAGGTTGGCGCAGGGACAGATGAGGGCACTGAGATCGGCCCGATGATCAACGCAGCCGCGATCGACAAGATCGAGCGTCACATCGCCGATGCTCAGGCGAAAGGTGCGCAGATCATAGCCCAAAGCGAGACGATGCCGGAGGGTAAGCAATATGCACGGCCCGTCGTGCTGGGAGAAGCTACTACGGGGATGCTCCTGGCATCGGAAGAGACGTTCGGTCCAGTGGCGCCGCTTTTTCGCTTCGAGACGGAGGAAGAGGCCATCGCCATTGCGAACGGTACGCCGTTCGGCCTTGCCGCCTACTTCTACACCGACAACCTCAAGCGCTCATGGCGTGTTGCCGAGGCGCTCGAGTTCGGTATGGTCGGGCTCAACACAGGCATGATCTCGACCGAGGTTGCGCCTTTCGGCGGTGTCAAGCAATCGGGAGTGGGGCGCGAAGGATCGCAGCTCGGCATCGAGGAATATCTCGAGGTCAAGGCGCTTCATGTTGGCGGGCTTAACTAGTTATCTTGCACGCAGGTGGAAACACTTGCAGCCCTAAAGCATTGGAACCACAAGAAAGGGGCGGTGAAAACCGCCCCTTTCTTTTCGCGACCAAGCGCCTCGTCTGGTGCGACTGCGCCAGCAAAAAAATGTTCAGGCGAACTCCCGAACGGGCTCCAGTCCGACGGCGCCGGCCAGACCGCCGATATCCTTGATTTCGGTATATTCGTAGAAGGGGTTCGCAGGCTCATGGCCGCGGTTCACCCAGACCTTGCTCTTGATGCCAAGATCATAGGCCGTCATGAGATCGTAGCGGAATGAAGACGACACATGTGTAATGTCCTCTGGGCCGCAGCCGAGCTTGTCGAACATATATTCGAAGCCCTTCATCTGGGGCTTGTAGGCGCCGGTCTCCTCGGCCGTGATGACCATGTGAAAGGGTGCGCCGAGCTTCTCCACATTCGACATGATCAGGCTCTTCATGGAGTTCGACAGGATCACCAGCGGAATCTCCTTGGCGACCTTGGCCAGGCCCGCCGGGACATCCGGGTGCGGACCCCATGTCGGCACTTCCGCATAGATGCGCTGGGCATCTTCGGGCCGGAATGCGACGCCGTTGCGCTTGCAGGTCCGTTCCACGGAATTGTGCACGACCTCGCTGTACGGCTTCCAGGCGCCAAGAACCTCGTCGAGGCGATAGGCCGAGAAATCCTTGATGAACTGCGTCATCCCAGTTGGGGAGAGCTGCGCGCCGTATACGCGTCTCGCCGCACCGGCCATGTCGAAGTTGGTCAGCGTACCATAGCAGTCGAAGGTGATGTATTTCGGTCTGAACTGGGTCATGGGCGTCGATCCTTCCAATCGTGTCGGCACCGCGTGCCTTTAACAGCAAGGATCATAATGAGGACCGCAGAAGACTAGTCGCCGCATTCGAGCGCCCTGAAGCAGATTGTTTTGTATTGCGTGAGAGCTTTGGCAGGGAGTTGCGCCTGAGTTCGTTTTCGAGCTTCGGCGGGAGCGCGATCTCTCAGCCGTGCTGGCATAAGATGCGGTGCCAGCGGCAAAGGAAAGTCAAAACGCCCATCGCTCAGGTTCTGGTCGGGAGGAACTGCTGTCCGCGGCGGCCTATCTTCGGCCTAGGCGAATTCAGGCCCGAAATGATCCGTGACCGCGCAGCAGATCACGCTGGAAAACGAGCTGAAGGACGAAACCGCACCACACCGGACTTACGCTCTCGTAAGTCAGGCCCTACGCTGAATCGGAGGAAGCAAATGCTGGCAAACTCACTGATCGAACTCGATCGCGCACATCTGGTTCACCCGTTTTCATGCTATCGGAGCCACGAGAAGACGGGCGTGCGGGTGCTCAAATCCGCCAAAGGCGCAACCGTGACCGATGCAAGCGGGAAAACCCTGCTGGACGGATTCGCCGGCCTATGGTGTGTAAATATCGGATATGGCCAGGAAAGCGTCATTGAAGCAGCGGCAAAGCAGCTAAGAGAACTTCCCTATGCGACGGGATATTTCGGGCTCGGATCCGAGCCTGCCATTCGCCTTGCTGCCAGGCTTGCCGAGTTGGCGCCCGGCGATTTGAACCATGTCTATTTCACGCTTGGCGGCTCCGACGCAGTCGACAGTACGATCCGCTTCATTCGCTATTACTACCATGCCAAGGGTACGCCGCAAAAGGACCAGTTCATCTCGGTGGAGCACGGCTACCATGGATCCTCGACGGCAGGGTCAGGTCTGACCGCGATCCCGGCTTTTCACGCAGGTTTCGGCGTGCCTTACGACTGGCAGCACAAGATTCCCTCCCACTACGCCTATCGCAATCCAGTCGGTTCCGATCCGCAGGCGATCATCGGCGCATCGGTCGCGGCCCTGCGGGCCAAAATTGCAGAACTCGGCGCGGGCCGCGTTGCGGCCTTCTACGCCGAACCAATCCAGGGTTCGGGCGGTGTCCTCGTTCCACCGACAGGTTGGCTGAAGGCTCTGCACGCCGTGTGCAAGGAAAACGACATTCTGTTCATTGCCGACGAAGTTATCACTGCGTTTGGCCGCACAGGCCCTCTCTTCGCCTGTGAGGAAGACGAGGTCGTGCCGGATTTCATGACCACGGCGAAGGGACTGACCTCGGGCTACGTGCCGATGGGCGCCGTCTTCATGTCGGACCATGTGTACAATACGATCGCGGACGGAGCCGGCAAAGCGGCTGTCGGCCATGGCTATACCTATTCGGCCCATCCCGTGAGCGCGGCGGTCGGGCTCGAATGTCTGCGTCTCTATGAAGATGGCCTGCTCGAGAATGGGCGGAAGGTGGGGAAGCGGTTGATGGAAGGCCTTCGCTCGCTCGCCGACCACCCGCTGGTTGGCGACGTTCGCGGTCGCGGCATGCTGGCAGCAATCGAGTTGGTCACCGACAAGGCACGCAAGACACCGCTGCCGGCGGCGGCCGATCCGGGGCGCCGCATCTTCGAGCGCGCGTGGGCGAACGGCCTTGTCATCCGCGCCTTCAACAGCGGCATCCTCGGCTTTGCGCCGCCGCTCTGCTGCACCGAGGACGATATTGATGGAATCCTCGAACGCACGCGGATGACGCTGGACCAAACCCTCGAAGATAAGGATGTGCGGGCAGCGATGAAGGCATGATCAGCGGGCGCATTGCATTGACCAGGGCTAAACTCACGCCGCCCGGGTCTTTCGCATGTGTCCCGGCCTAAGTATCAGCCCAGACGCTTCTTTCTCCGCTGTACGAACGCTTGGCTCGGCGTCACCGAGGCTTCACGTCCGCCACTTGCCAAACCTGGTCAGCGGCGCACCCACTGATCGACTTTTGCCCCTGTCACCCATCGCGCAGCAAAGATGATGGTCGGGCGATTTGTCTCCACGAATCGTCGTCCTCGCATCGGCCATTCTGAAGCTCAGCGAGGTCGATCGTGACTCGTTGCACGGCGAGTTCGGGTCTCTTCGGCCTGGAGCCCGCCATTGAGACAATTCCCGCCCGCTCAAGGGCCGCCAAGGAGCGGGATACGTTCGGCTGCGGACGCGCCGCCAACCTGCACAGCTCCGTGATGCTTTGCGGTCGATACCGATGGATCAGCGCCACCAGCCGACAATTCTCAGGGGTCAACGCCCGCAGAATCTCTTCCGGCGCACACGACTGAGCCATTGTTCAGGGACCACCCGGCCCCCTGAGCCGTCGCCGCCGCCATCACTGTCGTGCGTGTTTTCCTAAGTAAGAGTGCTTTCCAGGTGAACAATGGCCTCGAGGAAAGACGGAAATGCCTCTTTTACCCTGTCGAGGCTTTCCTGCACCTTGTCGGTTTTCAGGTCAAAACCGTACCGATGCCTCACCAGGTGACGGAATCCGTTTAACTCACTCAAGGACTGATAAAGCTCGGGGTCGAGCACAGCCGGCCGGATGCCTGCAATTTCCGCCGACATCTGATCGAGCACGTCCTGGTGCATCGTAGGCCCTTGGAGAACGAGGCCGTCTATGTCGTTGGAGAGGCTGAGCAGGATGTCCTCGATGCTGTTGTAGACATTGTGGACTCCCAGCGAACTGCTGCGATCGCGCCCCATTTGCCGAGTGACAGCTCACTCCGATTCGCCAGATATTCCTCGCTTGCTGCAGTTCCTTCGCAGCGGTCGATTTTTGGCGACAGTTTTGCGAACGCCGGATGCTTAAACGCTGCCATTAAGCAATTCCTGCACTCGTTCGGACGAAACGTCTGAGGCAAAGATCAGGTCATAAGGAATGTTCGTTCCCCGAAGCTGGTCTGCGACCAAGCGCTCCACCATGGCCCGGCGCGCGGGATCAGTGCGTCCGTGCACCAGCAGATCTACGTCAGAGTGGACGCGGAAACGGTTTTTCGCGAGGGATCCGACAACAGAGATATCGACGCCGCGGGCTTTGGCGTTCCGGAGAATACGCGATACACAGGCTTGCGCAGTCATCCGGCGATCGTCAGCTCTTCGGTGGATCAAAGTGTCAATCTTGTTCATCTTTTCGCCTGTTGCCTTTGCTCCAACTGTGACCCGAGGGGAGATTGTCGCAACTCCGCAAGCTGTGCGCGCTACCTGCCTATACATGATTCATATTCACGCCATTTGACGACAGGGTGGCAATGACGGCCTCCCCCGAAACGGACATCGTCATTCGACAAATGCCGCGCGCAACAAGATGGAGCTTGGCACGAGCGCCCGCTGCTTGAGGACCGAGCCGGAGCTGCATTCTCATTTGTCGAAAATGATGTCGAGAGGCAAATGGGATTTCACGATCGGTGACTTCAGCACGACGAAGCTGAAATATTTGTCGATTCCGATATCCAATTCGATCATGCGCTCCATAATCGTCTGGTACTCGCTGATGCCTGCTGTGACAAACTTCACAAGATAGTCGTATCCGCCTGAAACCAGATGGCATTCGATGACCGAATCGACTTTCTGAATTGCGGTGAGAAATCTCGCGAAGTCGTTCTGTTGATGGTGCTTGAGCGTGACTTCGGTGAAGATGGTTAGAGTCTGTCCGAGCTTGGACACATCGATCTGGGCGGAATAGCCGGTGATGAAGCCTTCCGCCTGAAGCTTCTTCACCCGCATCAGGCAAGGGCTCGGCGAAAGGTTGACAAGGTCGGCAAGCTCGACATTCGTGACTCGCCCGTTCTTTTGCAGTTGGGATAAGATCTTGATGTCGATCTTGTCGAGCTTCATTGGAAACCTGTCACATGTTCGAACCGCGGATCGCTCGGCAGACGGCGTCCGTCACTTCCTGCGTGGTCGCTGTCCCTCCCACGTCCGGCGTCAGCACGCCTTCACTCGTCACCGTTTCCACAGCGCTCATCAACCGCACGGCCGCTGCGCTCTCGCCCAGATGTTCGAGCATCTGGGCAGCGGTCCAGAAGGTGGCGACCGGGTTGGCAATACCCTTGCCGGCGATGTCGAATGCCGAGCCGTGAATTGGCTCGAACATCGAGGGATAGCGACGCTCGGGATCAATGTTGGCGGTCGGTGCAACGCCGAGACTGCCCGCGAGCGCGCCTGCAAGGTCCGACAATATGTCGGCGTGAAGATTGGTGGCGACGATCGTATCGAGGCTCCGAGGTTTCAACGTCATACGCACTGTCATAGCATCGACTAGCATCTTGTCCCACGCGACGTCAGGGAACTCTTGCGCCACCTCGGCTGCGATTTCGTCCCACATTACCATCCCGTGACGCTGAGCGTTGGATTTCGTAACCACGGTCAGGAGCTTTCGCGGCCGTGACTGCGCCAGCCGGAATGCATAGCGCATGATGCGGGTGACGCCGACGCGCGTGAAGATCGCGACCTCGGTTCCGACCTCCTCGGGGAGGCCGCGATGGGCGCGGCCGCCGTGGCCCGAATACTCGCCCTCGGAATTCTCCCGCACGATCACCCAATCCAGATCGCCAGGGCCAACACCCGCCAGAGGCGAAACAATCCCGGGCAATATTCTTGTTGGCCGCACGTTCGCGTATTGATCAAAGCCTTGGCAAATCGGCAGCCGGAGGCCCCAGAGCGTGATATTGTCGGGCAAGTCGGGAGCGCCTACCGCGCCAAAGAAGATGGCGTCGAAGCGCTTCAGTTGCGCCACGCCATCTTCGGGCATCATCCGACCATGGGCCTTGTAGTAATCCGAGCCCCAGTCGAAGTGCTGGACGCGCAGCTTGAAGTCGCCGCAGCGTTGCTGCAGCGCCTCAAGCGCCTGGAGACCTGCGGCAATGACCTCTGGCCCGATCCCGTCGGCAGGAATGGCGGCAATCTCATATTCGCGCATCGTCAGTTCCCTGTTTTTGGTGCTGGCCGCATGGTGCCTCAATCTCGTGTGCGACCGATTGTACCTTGGCAAGACGGTCTTCTCAGAATTCAGCGACCTTGCCCCACGCAGCGGTCTTCAGACGCTCGGGCCTATAAGGACGCGGATCGACAATAGGCTCGCTGCCTGCGATGATGTCGGCGATCATATGCCCCGCACCGGGGCCAATCCCGAAGCCGTGACCGCTGAATCCCGCCGCCAGGATGAAGCCCGGAATCCCCTCCACTTCGCCGACTGCGGGAATGCCGTCGGGTGTACTGTCGATATAACCCGCCCACACATCGGAGATCGCCACCCGTTGGAGTTCGGGGATCAATTCGCAGGCTCTCCGATATGTCAGCCGAATCTGCCCCATGTCGGGCTTCGGGTCGAGAATCCGGTTCCGTTCCATTGGCGTGATGTCGTCGAGGGTCCATTTGCGCAGGCTTTCGTGGCCCTGACGCCAGCCCTCGAAGGCGCCCGGGGCGAGATTGCGCCAGCGGCGGGCGAACATAGGTACAAACTCACGGCTGAACCTGAACTGTTGCGGCGTTGGATCGACACGCGCCCGCCCGCTGATCGCCAGCGTGTATCCACCGTTGCTGCGCCGCGTCAGAGAGATGCGAGCGGTATGCAGGGCATCTGGCAGACCGTTTGCGCCTGGCGCCACGGCCAGAATGGACTGACGCACGGCAGCTTGCGGAAAACGCACACCGAGCTGGTTGCAGAAGGAAGACGCCCACGCGCCCCCGGCCATGACCACGGTCTTTGTCCGGATGCTACCCGCTTCGGTCACGACAGCGCTCACCCGGCCGGCGCTCAATTCCAGCCCGCGCGCCGCGCAGTGCTGATGTACGGTGCCTCCCGCCGCCATGATGCCGCGCGCTGCAACCGGCACTGCCTTGGAAGGGTCCGCCGTTCCGTCGGTTGGCGAGAACACGCCACCTTTCCATTTGCGGCGCGTCGCTCTGCCCCGTTCGGTGGCTTCTTCCGCGCTCAGCATGTGCGTGGTGACGCCGACCGTTCTCGCAAAATCGCGCCACTTCGCCCAGCCTGCCAGCTCATTTTCGTCTTGTGAGAGATAGAGGAGCCCGCAGCGGCGAAAGCCGGTGTCTTGGCCGGTCTCCTGTGCTACCTTCTCCCAGAGGTCGAGGCTCTTGGTCGCCATCGGCAGCTCACGCGCATCGCGGTTCTGCTGGCGGCACCAACCCCAGTTGCGGCTGGACTGCTCGGCCGCGATACGCCCCTTCTCGACCAGGGCGACCTTGAGGCCGCGGCGCGCCAGATAGTAAGCGCTGAACACGCCCACCACCCCGCCGCCGATGACGACGACGTCCGCCTCGCGAGGGAGGGAAGGGCTGCAGTCGATGTGCATGAGCGGCGCGGGCATGGATGGGACTCCGGTAATTTGAACCATCCTAACCTGCCGCCCGCAGAGGCAGACTGCGGAGTTTGTGCCTGGACGGAATTTCCTGCGTTTAGCAGCCCCCAGGACAGGCAATTATTGCGCTAAGAGCTCGCTGCGTGGGCAAGCTGGAGTACATTTCATGCAGTCGCGTCATCTGCGGCATGGGCGGCATACGGCGCAGTCGTCGACCTTGATCGGCAGCGCCTTGGCCGACATTGCGATGGGCCGCACGGTCACCAATCCGTTTGGGCGCCATGGCCCGCAAATGGTGTCGATGTACACCGGAAATCTTTGGTCCTATCCCTCATGGCCACGTATTGCCGAATAAAGGATATGGTTGCCTGATCCCGGTTTCCGCGCCGAAACGGGAACAGAGTGAAATGCCGAACTGGATGTTCTTTTCAGAAGTTCCTGCCGCGCGAGGGCCAAGTTTCGAAGACTCTGCGGAAACAGAACAGTCAGACTGGCTGCAAGAACGGAGCAACCCTTCCTTTTGGCAGGCAGGCTCCAGAGGACATTCGACAGGCAAGGCTTGCTCCTTCGGAGAGTTCTCCAAGAAAAAGGGAACAGAGTCCGGTACACGGATCGGATTTCATAAGGGAGCCGCCAGGATGAGCAGAACCCGTCTCTCGCAGCCTCAGCGCGCGAAGCGCCGAGAACGCCGGACTACGGCCGCTAGGGTGAGGCGCTTCTGCTCAAAGGGCGATGAAGCGGTCCGCAACAGGGTGGACGCGCTCGGTTGAAAGGGGAGGTGATCTCGATGATCGCAAGCATCCAGGCTGTAGCCCCCCACGATGTGGCGCTTTCGGTGCGCGACCTCACAGTGAATTTGCCGCAAGGCATGGAACGGACCCATGCTGTCAAGGATATTTCCTTCGATCTGAAACGCGGCCAGATCCTTTGCATCATAGGCGAGTCCGGATCGGGTAAGTCGGTGACGGCGAACGCGATCATGGGGCTTCTGCCGAAGGTGATCCGGCTCTCATCGGGTGTCATCCAGCTGGAAGGGATGAACATCGTCGGCATGTCGCCAGACAAGCTGCGCAACCTGCGTGGACGGGTCGTGTCGATGATCTTTCAGGACCCGCTCTCGGCGCTCAATCCCCTGATGACGGTGGGCGCGCAGATTGACGAGGTCATGGCAGCGCACGGCTTCGGCACGCCACAAACCTGTCGCAACCGCGCAATCGAACTGCTCACTGAAGTAGGCCTGCCAGATCCCGAACTCATGTATTACCAGTACCCGTTCCGGCTTTCGGGCGGGCAGCGGCAGCGCGTCATGATCGCCATGGCCTTGGCGCTTGAGCCGACGGTGCTGATTGCCGATGAGCCGACCACCGCGCTCGACGTCACCACCCAGGCTCAGATCCTGCAACTGATCCGTGACATTCAGCGGCGCAAGGGCATGAGCGTGATGTTCATCACCCACGATTTCGGCGTGGTGGCCGAGATCGCCGACAGCGTCGTGGTGATGGAAAAGGGCCATGTCGTCGAACAAGGCAGCGCCGAGCAGGTGTTGAAGTCGCCCAAGCACCCTTATACCCAGCGCCTGATCGCAGCCGTACCGCATTTGACCGGCGAAGATCGCCCCCGTCCGGACGCTGCCAGCAAGGAGCCGATCCTGAAGGTTGAGGGTCTGGTGAAGACCTATCGCGGTGGCAGCGCGCTGTTCGGCGCGCAACGGACTGTGACAGCGGTCAACGAGGTTTCGTTCGAACTGGCGCCCGGCCGCACGCTTGGGGTCGTAGGCGAGAGCGGTTCGGGGAAATCGTCGCTGGGCCGGCTGCTGATCAAGCTGCTGGACAATGACGGCGGCGAGATCTTGTTTCAAGGCTGTGACATAGCCAAGCTTTCCGAAGCGAAGTTCCGCCCGCTTCGACCGCGGATCCAGATGATCTTCCAGGATCCCTTCGCTTCTCTGAACCCACGCTCGACGGTCGGTCACATCATGACGGTAGGCCCGCTGGCGCACGGGATGCCTTATGTCCAAGCGCGCGATGAAGCGCGTGCGCTTCTGGCCCATGTCGGTCTCGATGCCGGCGCTTTTGGCCGCTACCCGCACGAGTTCTCGGGTGGGCAACGCCAGCGCATCGGCATCGCTCGTGCGCTGATGTTCAAGCCGAAGCTGTTGATTGCCGACGAGGCGGTCTCCGCACTCGACGTGTCGATCCAGGCACAGATCCTGCAGCTTCTGGACCAGATCCAGCGCGAGACGGGCGTGTCGATGGTCTTCATCACGCACGACCTGCGCGTCGCCAGCCAGATCTGCGACGAAATCGCAGTGATGCAGAAGGGCCGGATCGTCGAGCGCGGACCGCCCTCGCAAATATTCCTGAACCCGCAAGCAGCCTACACGCGCCAACTGGTAGCGGCGATTCCAGGAGAGCGGCCGGGCAATGCCCGTCCAGTAGCAGCAAACGCATAAGAAATAACAAGAGAGGAACTACCATGACCAAAAATTCATCGACTACGTCCAACTACTCGAGGCGCGAAGCGCTGCGACTGATGGCGATAGGTGGGGCTGCAGGCCTCATCGCGCCCAATCTGTTGGGCAAGCCCGCCTTCGCCAAGACCCCTCCGGCAGGGCCGGCCGGGCGCGTCGTCGTCGGCCTCTCCCAAGAGCCGACCGTGTTCAATCCGCTGATGGCGCATATCGAAGTCGATGACGCGATCCATTTCTCGGTTTTCGACGCGCTGGTCCGCATGGATCCCCAAGGTGGCCTACATCCAAACCTCGCGGCCGAGGTGCCAAGCCAGAAGAACGGCGGCATTTCGGAGGACGGTCTCAACTGGCGCATCCGGTTGCGTGACAATGCCCGCTGGCACGACGGTGAGCCCTTCACGGCCGAAGACGTGAAATTCACCCTTGAGCTCATCACGAACCCGAAGTTTCGGGCTTGGCGCACGAGCGGCCATTCGCTCGTGCAGGACATCACAGTGGTTTCGCCCACCGAGATCACATGGCGGATGAAGGAGGCCTTCGCGCCCTATCTTTCGTTCTTGGCCGAAACCTTCATCGTGCCCAAGCACATTCTGGGGAAAGAAGCCGATCCGAATACAGCCGCGTTCAACCAGGCGCCGGTCGGCACCGGAGCATTCAAATGGGGCCAGCGTGTTGCGGGCGATCATATCGAGCTCGTCGCCAATCCTGAGTACGCCGGCGAAGGTCCCTATGTCGAGCAGCTCATCTTCAAATACATCCCCGACATGACCGTGCTCTACACTCAGTTCAAGAGCGGCGACGTGGACCTTGTCGATCAGTCGTTCATCACCGCCGACCATTATACTGAAGCCCGCGAACTACCAGACCGCGTAGTGACACTGGAGACAGGGGCATCCCTGGAGTCGATCTACCTCAATTTGGGCCGCCCGCAGTTCAAGGACCTGGCAGTGCGCCAGGCGCTCTACGCCGCGTTGGACAGGAAGGCGATTGTCGACACGATCTATTACGGGGTGGGTACCCTCACCGAGACCTTCATGCCGAAGGAGTCCTACTACTATGACCCGAACCTGCCGGTTCAGGAATTCAATCTGGACCGGGCGCGCCAAATCCTTGATGAGGCCGGGTGGGTGCCGGGGCCGGATGGAATCCGGGCCAAGGATGGGGTGCGACTGTCCTTCTCCAACTCGACAACTTCCGGCAACAACCTGCGCGAGCAGACGCAGCAGTTCCTGCAGCAGACGTTTGCCGAGATAGGCGTCGAGATGACCATCTCGAATTTGCCGGCTGCAGTCATGTGGGGCGAGTTCTGGCTGAAATCGCAATTCGACACCGCCATGGTGGGCGTCACCTATCTGATTGCCGCCGACCCCGACGCCACAAACCGGCTCCATACGAAGGCAATCGCCGCTCAAGGCGGACACGGTTCGAACACCGGGCAATATTCCAATCCTGAGGTCGATGCCCTGCTCGAAAAGGGTGCTCGCAGCTTCGATCCGGAAGAACGGCGCGCGATCTATAATCGTGTGCAGGAAGTCGTGCGCCACGATCTGCCCTTCCTGCCGCTGTTCGCGTACACAATCGTCCTCGGGCGCAAGAAGGGGCTGGACGGCTTCGAGCCCAACGCCAACACCCGCACCGCGTCGTGGAATGCCGCGGCCTGGAAGTGGAAGGCCTAGACGCAGTTGCCGCCGCCCAGCCCGATTCCGCCGCGGCGGCGGCAACAGACTAAAATCATCAACCCACAATGGAGGGACTCGAATGCGCGGCTTCCTGCTCAATCGCCTCTTGCAGAGCCTGGTGCTGCTTGTGATCGTTTCGATCATCGGCTTCGGCATTCTGAATCTCCTTCCCGGCGGCCCGCTAGCCCAATTCGGGCTTGATCCCGGAATGACCCAGCAGGATATCGAGCGTCTCAAGGGGCTGCTGGGCCTCGATCGCCCTATATGGATCCAATATCTGGACTGGGCATGGCGGCTGGTGCGGGGCGACTGGGGCCACTCCTTCCGCGACGGAGCGCCGGTCTTGGAGGTCATCGGCAGCCATCTCTTTGCCACGCTGCTGCTGATGGGTTCCTCAACCGTGATTGCAATCTCCATTGGCGCCTGGATCGGAATCCGCGGCGCCACGCGCCGCTACTCGCTGTTCGACTATCTTGCAACTGTCGGCGCCATGGTCGCGTTGTCGGTCCCCACCTTCTGGTTCGGACTCGTCGGCATCTACGTCTTTTCCCTGAAGCTGGGCTGGCTGCCCGCGGGCAATATGTCCGAGATCGGCGATGCCTCGATCCTGGGCTATCTCCACCATCTGATCCTGCCAAGTATCGTGCTGTCGCTGGTCCATGTCGCGATCTGGAGCCGCTACATGCGGACGGCGACTCTCGACGCCATTAGCCAGGATTTCGTCAAGACGGCCCGGGCCAAAGGCTTGAGTGAACGCCGGATTCTGATGAAGCATGTCGTCGGCAACGCACTTTTGCCGATGATTACCTTGGCCGGGATGCAGCTTCCCAGCGTCCTCACTGGCGCACTCGTGACCGAAACCGTCTTTACCTGGCCAGGAATGGGACGGTTGTTCCTCGATAGCCTTGGTTACAGCGACTATCCGGTTGTGATGGGGCTACTGATGTTCTCCGCCATCCTCGTTCTGCTTGGAAACCTGATCGCCGACATTGTCGTCGCTATTGTCGATCCGCGCATTCGCCTGGCTTGAGCGCGCAACTTCCCCGACAGGAGACAGCCGATATGACCGCTCTCACCGCAAATGCAGCTCCAAGCCGATGGAGAAACAACCGTGCGGCACTTCGTTTCATGCGGCATCGCTTGGCGCTGCTTGGGTTGGCGATGATCATCTTCCTGAGCCTTGCTTGCGTCCTCGGCCCCCATCTCCTGCCTTATGACTCACTGTACATCGATCTGCGGGCCCGCTTTGCCCCTCCGCTGACGGACTACCACTTTCTAGGTACCGATCCGCTTGGCCGCGACGTGGCGGCAAGGCTTTTGATGGCGGGACGAATCTCGCTGCTGGTGGGTTTCTTTGCCATGGTTTTGTCGACGCTCATCGGCACGCTGGTCGGCGTAATTGCCGGCTATCGCGGCGGCTGGGTCGGGGCCATGCTGATGCGCACGGTCGATGGTTTCCTGTCATTCCCATCGATCTTTCTGCTGCTGGCGCTGGCTGCCGCACTGAAGCCCAGTCCTGTGATGATCACCGTCATTATCGCCCTCACCAGTTGGATGGAGGTTGCCCGCATAGTCGAAGCGGAAGTCCGCTCGTTACGAGAACGCGAGTTCGTCCTGGCCGGGCGAATGGTGGGATTGAGTGGCACCCACATCATGTTCCGCGAGATACTGCCCAACGCCATGGGGCCGATTATCGTTGCTTCCACCTTGACGGTCGCGCGCGCCATTCTCATGGAAGCCTACATCAGTTTCCTCGGCTACGGGATCCAGCCGCCACTGCCCAGCTGGGGCAACATGCTCAACGGCGCCCAGCAATATCTGGGCAGCGCACCCTGGCTGGCAATCATTCCCGGAGCTGCAATCACGATCGCGGTAACCAGTTTCAACTTCATCGGTGACGGGCTGCGTGATGCGCTCGACGTCCGAGACGACCACATCTGAAGTTTCACCGACCGTAGATCACCCCAGCGAGAAGTCAGCCCCGTGCAAGAGCCTCATATCGCCGACAAGAACACACCCTACTGGTGGGAAGCAGCGCCCGTCATGCCGCTGCCGCGGCAGCCCCTCGCAAAGAAGCTTGACGTGGCAATCGTCGGCGCCGGTTATGCCGGTCTTTCGGCCGGGCTTGTGCTGGTGCGCGAAGGACGCTCGGTCGCAGCTTTTGACGCAATGAATCCGGGCGAGGGTGCTTCCACCCGCAACGGCGGGATTACGAGCGCGAGCATCCGGCCCGACTATGCTACGATCACCCGGCGCTTCGGGGAAGAGAAAGCCATGGCGATCGAGGCCGAGGGAAAGGTCGCACGCGAATTCCTCTACGACTTCATCAAGACCGAAGGGCTCGACTGCGACTTCCGACTGGTTGGCCAATTCAAGGGCGCTTTCGGATATGAACAGTATGAGAAGATGGCGCGCGGCGCCGAGACGCTGGCGAAGAAACTGGGGATCGAGTCCTACGCGGTTCCGCATGCCGAGCAGCGAAGTTATATCGGCACCGACTTCTACCGCGGCGGAACCGTTCGGATGGACATTGGCGGGCTGCACCCCGCAAAATTCCATGCTGAGCTCCTTCGGGTGGCGCTCGCATCCGGGTTGACGGTCCATTCGCATACAGTGGTCAAGTCGATGGAGAGGAACGGTTCGGGGTTCCGCGTCGCGACTTCGGCGGGGACGGTGGACGCACGGCAGGTTCTGGTCTGTACCAACGGCTATACCGACGGCGCTGCTCCCTTCCTGCGCCGCCGCCTGGTTCCGGTCCGCAGCCGGATCATCGTCACCGAGGAACTTGCGCCCGATGTCATGGCGCAACTGATGCCGAAGCTGATGACGGTCACCGAGAACCGGCAACTCGGTTTCTATTATCGTCCCTCGCCCGACGGAAAACGTATCCTGCTGGGGGGCCGTGACAGTTCCCGCTTCGGCGATCCGGCGGCGCCGAAACTTCTCCTTCGCAAGGGCCTGGTGAACCTTTTCCCGGAGTTGGAGAACGTGCGCCTTTCGCATTGCTGGTTCGGCAATGTGGCGATGAACCGAGACATGCTGCCCCGCATCTTCGAGAAGGACGGCGTGGTCTATGCAACTGGCTTCTGCGGTTCGGGCGTGGTCTGGGCGCCATGGATTGGCATGCGTGCGGCCCACAAGTTGATGGGGCATGGCGAGCAGTCGCGCACTGCGTTCGACTTTCGACCGCCTTCGGCCGTCCCGCTCTATCGTGGCAATCCGTGGTTCATGCCGGCGATTATCCAGGGCTATCGGTTGCAGGACCGTCTCGCCTTCTGGCGCGCCAGACGCTAGTCGCCGACATCGGGCGATCCGTGGTTCATGCGGGCACCCCTTTGGCGCGCCCGCCGCTGATACGACTGCAGGATCGCGCGCGGCCACCTTGTTGCCGTGTCGAAAAATCTGTCGGGACTGGGGACTCGGTGCGAAAACTGATCAGCGGTGGGACGCCTTTGCGCGGATCAGCGCGTCGGCCATGTAGAGGTCCTGCAGGGAGATGCCGGAACTGTCGAAGACCGTGATCTCATTGTCGAAGTGGCGTCCGAGCGCACGCCTTTCAACAACGTCGCCGATTGGTGTTACCGCAAGCACGCCGGCGTCGATTTCGTCGCGCACGTGTTGGAACTCGCCGATCTGGACGGACTGGGAAAGCAGATCACAAAACAGACGTGCCTTGCGAAACAATTCGCTCGGCAATTCGCGTTTGCCCGGAGCATCCGACCCGATGCTGACGATATGGGTTCCGGGTCCCACCCAAGCGGCATCGAACAGCGGTTCGCGTGCGGGTGTCGCCGTCACCACGATGTCGGCCGTGCGCACGGCTTCTTCCGGCAAGGCAGCGCGCGCCTTCAGTCCCCTTTCGCCGATCTGATCGACAAAAGCGTCGCGCCGCGGCGAAGGCCGGGCCACGACCAGCACTGTTTCGATTGGGCGGATGCGTGCCAGCGCCATCACTTCGAAGCTCGCCTGGTTGCCGGCCCCGAAGATCGCCAGCACCTTGGCTTGCTTGCGCGCAAGAAGATCGGCCGCAACCGCGTCGGCGGCGGCCGTCCTGTAGGCGTTGACCTTCCCGGCCTCGACTACGGCACCGAGCCGACCTGTATGCTGATCGAGCAGCACGATGCTCGAGTTGTGGCGGGGAAGGCCACGTGCCGGGTTGCCCGACCAGAAGGAGCCAATTTTCACGCCGGTCAGCTCGCCCGACGAACCGGATTTGATTGAGAAGGTATTGGTCACCTCCTGTGTGCGCCCGAGAACAGCCGGAAAGACCCAGCTCTGCCGCGATGCTGCCGCCACGAGAGCCTCGCGCGCCGCCTCGAAAGCAAGTTCATGTGTGACGAGGGCGGCTGACTCCTCTTCGCTGATGTAGATCATCCAAAATTCCTCCTGGGCATCGCCGATCGGGCAACCACGAAGCTGCGATTCAAGGTGCCAGGTATTCCTCGCCCGATTTGCGCGATTTGGCATGCCGAGGAACTGCATAAAACGAATAATACCGCTGATTTGAAGGGGCAAAACAGCAGCGAAATCTGTCCGCCGGGCGCGACCCTAAGATCCGACGTCAATCCGACTCTGGATCAACTGACAGCGTTGCACCTTATGGCCTTTGAGCATGACAGAGATATCGTCAGCGCCCCGATCGAGCTGATGGAATTGGAAACCCGCCATTTGCCGGGCGCACTGAAGCTGTCGCAGGAGATGGCCTGGCCCTACCGTCAGGAGGATTGGGAATTTGCCCTGATGGTCGGCAATGGCCTGGTCCTTGAGCGGGCAGGACAGGTGATTGGCACGGCCATGTCCTGGAATTACGGACAGTCCTATGCCTCGGTCGGGATGATCATAGTTACTGGCTCCGCGCAAGGCGGTGGCAACGGCGCCCGGCTCTTTGATGGATTGCTTGAGGCGACACTCGGTCGCAACCTGCTGCTCAACTCAACCGAAGAGGGGCTGGCGCTCTACAAGCGACGCGGCTTCACTGCCTGGGGCACGGTGCTTCAGCACCAGGGCTCGCTGGCTGTCACCGTGACGCGGAGTACCCGCGACGACGTCCGTCAAGCGACAGCCTCTGACCTAGCGGCGATCCAGGCCTTCGACGAACGGGCCACAGGCATGCCCCGGCTGGCGATGGTGGCTGCGCTCGCCGATGTGGGCAACGCATTGGTCATCGAGCGTAGGGGACGGATTGCAGGCTACGCTGTCGCGAGGAGGTTTGGCCGCGGCTATGTCGTCGGCCCTTGTGCAGCCGAGAGCGACCACGACGCGCGGCTTCTGATCCTGGCCCAGCTTTCGAAGCTTCACAATCAATTCGTTCGCATCGACGTCTATGCCGAGGATGGATTGGGCGACTGGCTTGCGAGCCTTGGCCTGCAGCGGTCCGGCACTGCGACCGCCATGGTCAAAGGACAACGACCCGTCGCCGAGGGGCCAGCCCATATGTATGCGTTGGCAAACCAGTCGTTCACTTAGGAAACGAGATTATGAACAAGGTGGCCGCAAACCTGGCAGTGAGCGAGACGGCTAGGACGATCGACGCCTTGGTCACGCCGGCGCTGCTTCTCGACCGTGGGCGGCTCGGACGCAACATTCAGCGCTTGGCTGAGCGCGCCAGGAAGCTTGGCGTGGTGCTGCGCCCGCATATGAAGACGGCCAAGAGCATCGATGTCGCCCGATACCCGCTTCACCGCGAACCCGGACCGATCACGGTCTCGACCATCGCCGAGGCGGAGTATTTCGCGGGCCATGGCTTTCGAGACATGACCTATGCGGTCGGCATCTCGCCGGCCTCGGCCAAGCGGGCCATGGAGCTTTGTCGCCGCACCGGCGCTGGTGTGAAGCTGTTGCTCGATTCGGTCGAGCAGGCCGATGCCCTAGCCAGCGTCCGCGAAGCCACCGGTATGACCCCATCTGTTTTCATCGAACTGGACTGCGATGACCATCGCGGTGGCTTGAGGCCGGACGACCCGAAGTTGCTCGACGTGGCCGGCAGTGTCGTCGCGGCCAGTGCCAAACTCGTCGGCGTTCTCGCCCATGCAGGCGAATCCTATGGCTTGAACACGCCCGATGCGCTGGTCAAGGCAGGCGAGAACGAGCGTTCAGCCACGGTGCGCGCCGCTGAAATCCTGCGCGCCCATGGCCATGCCTGCCCGATCGTCAGCGTCGGCTCGACGCCGACAGCGCATTTCGCCAGCAATCTTGAGGGGGTCACGGAGCTGCGCGCCGGGGTCTACATGTTCTTCGACCTGGTCCAGCACGGCGTTGGGGTGTGCGAACTCGACGACATCGCGATTTCCGTATTGGCCACGGTGATCGGGTCCAAGCCGGAAAAGGGATGGGTGCTGGTCGACGCTGGATGGATGGCGCTTTCGCGCGACCGGGGAACCGCAAACCAGCAGATCGACCAGGGTTACGGCGTGGTCTGCGACGAAAAGGGGCGGGTGCTTGAAGATGTGATCGTGGCCCAGGCCAGCCAGGAACACGGTATCCTCGCCATTCGTGCCGGTTCTGGAAAGTCCATGCCCGAGCTGCCGCTCGGGACTCGGGTCCGGATTCTGCCCAACCATGCGTGTGCGACGGCCGCCCAGCATGATTTCTACAGCGTCGTCAACGGGGCCAGCCCCAAGATTGAAGCACGTTGGGAGCGGATGCGCGGCTGGTAGGCGCGCGACTAGGCTCGGATGTCGCCCCACTCAAATCAACACCGGTGGTCAAGAAAATGAAGTTTACCTCTTACTGGCTGGATACGTCTCAGCCGTTCAATGAAGGGTCGTCCAAACCGCTCGAAGGCCACTACGACGTGGCCATTGTGGGCGGCGGCTTGACCGGCTCCTCCGCCGCGCTGGCCCTTGCCAAAAAGGGCGCCCGGGTTGCCCTGTTGGAGGCCGAAACGATCGGCAATGCCGCGTCCGGCCGCAATGGCGGCATGTGCAACAACGGCTTTGCCCAGAACTATGCAATCATGGCTGGCAAGCACGGCAAGCCTGCCGCAAATGCGCTCTATAAGGCTTTCGACGCCGGCGTCGATATGGTCGAGCGGTTGGTGCAGGAAGAGAAGATCGACTGCAGCTTCTCCCGCGTCGGTAAGCTCAAGCTTGCCGCCAAGCCCGAGCACTACGACATGCTGGCGCGCAGCCAGGAACTACTGGCTGCCAATGTCGATCCCGACACCAGGATGATCGCGCGCGAGGACCTGCGAACCGAAGTCAGCACCAACCGCTACCATGGCGGGCTGCTCTTTCCCAAGAGCGCGGCCATGCATGTCGGCCGGTTCGTCCGGGGCCTCGCGACCGCCGCTGCCCGGCGTGGCGCAGAGGTCCATGAACGCTCGCCCGTCACTGCGATGCGAAAGGTTTCAGGCGGGCATGAGGTAACGACGCCAAAGGGCAAGATCGTCGCGCGGCAGGTCCTGTTGGCAAGCGGCATTTCCCAGGTTGGCCCGCTCGGCTGGATCCGCCGGCGCATGATCCCGGTCGGCGCATTTCTGATCGTGACCGAGCCGCTGTCGCCTTCGCAACTCGAGCGCCTCATGCCGACCCGTCGCAATGTCGTCGACACGCGCAATCTCGTTGTCTACTGGCGGCTCACGCCGGACAATCGCCTTCTGTTCGGCGGGAGGGCGCGCTTTGCCGTGTCCAACCCTCAATCCGACGAAAAAAGCGGCCGGATACTCAAGGCGGCGATGGTCGAGGTCTTTCCGGAACTGGCCGGCACCCGCATCGACTACTGCTGGGGCGGCATGGTCGATATGACCCGCGATCGTCTGCCGCGCGCCGGAGAGCGCGATGGCATCTATTACTCGATGGGCTATAGCGGACACGGGACCCAGATGTCGACGTTGATGGGCACCATCATGGCCGACGTCATGGACGGGCGCCCCGAGCTCAATCCCTGGAAGGATTTCGACTGGCCAGCGATCCCCGGTTATTTCGGGCGCCCCTGGTTCCTGCCGATTGTTGGCGCCTATTACCGCATGAAGGACCTTGTAGGGTGATGACGCCTCTCGAACACCTGGCCCGCAACGGCCACCTGGAGAAGTTCTTCATCGACGGTCAATGGGTTGAGCCGAGCGGCACCGCGACGGGCGTCGTCGTCAATCCCGCCACAGAAGAGGTTGTGAGCCAGTTTCCGCTTGGAAATGGCAAGGACGTTGACGCGGCCGTTGCAGCGGCCCGCCGGGCATTCGCCACCTGGAGTCGGACCACGCCAGAAGACCGCGCGGGTCTGCTCGGTCGCCTGCAAGCGCTGCTCGAGGCGCGCGGCGAACTGCTGGCTCAATGCCTGAGCCTCGAAATGGGCGCGGCGATCGGCTATGCGCGCAGCGCCCAGGTGCCGCTGGCGATCACGCATGTTAAGGTCGCTCGCGATGTGCTGACAGACTTTTGCTTCGTCAAGCAACGGGGGCAAACCGCCGTCACCCACGAACCGATCGGTGTCTGCGCCCTGATCACTCCGTGGAACTGGCCACTTTACCAGATCACCGCCAAGGTTTCGCCGGCGCTCGCTGCAGGCTGCACGATCGTGCTGAAGCCGAGTGAGCTTTCTCCCTTGGACGCCCTGCTATTCGCCGAGGCAATCGAGGAAGCCGGCTTCCCTGCCGGGGTTTTCAACCTCGTGCAAGGTGATGGTCCAGGCGTGGGTATGGGTCTCGCCTCCCATCCGGATGTCGACATGATCTCCATTACCGGGTCCACCCGCGCGGGCATTGCGGTGGCCCAGGCGGCAGCGACGACTGTCAAGCGCGTCGCGCAGGAGCTGGGCGGCAAGTCGCCCAACGTGATCCTGCCGGACGCAGATCTCGATCGCGCCGTTTCTCTGGGCGTATCCGCCGCCTTCCGCAATCTCGGCCAGTCATGCAGCGCCCCGACGCGCATGATCGTGCCACGCCCGCGGCTCTCCGAGATCGAGGCAATCGCCAAAAGGGCCGCAGCCCAGATTGTCATTGGCGATCCTCTTTGCGAAGCCACTACTCATGGTGCAATCGCAAACCGTGCCCAATTCGACCGCATCCAAACCATGATCGGCGTCGGCATTTCTGAGGGCGCCAGGCTCCTCACCGGTGGACCGGGCCGTGCGCACGATCTGAACGTCGGGTTCTATGTGAGGCCGACCATCTTTTCCGACGTGCGCACGACCATGCGCATTGCCCAGGACGAGGTCTTCGGGCCAGTTCTCTGCATCATCCCTTACGACACAATCGAGGAAGCCGTCACCATCGCCAACGACACGGTCTACGGTCTGGGGGCTCATGTGCAGGGCCAGGATGTGGACGCCGTCAGGGACGTGGCCTCGCGGATCCGCTCCGGCCAGGTACATCTCAACTACCCGGCCTGGGATCCGCACGCCCCGTTTGGCGGTTTCAAGCGGTCCGGAAACGGACGTGAATATGGGATCGAGGGCATGTTGGAGTATCTCGAGGTAAAATCCATCCTCGGCTATTTCTAGGCGACATCTTCGCCCAACGCAGGGGCGCCCGTGGGCCGAGCCGAGCTCCTGGACCGGCTCGCGTACGTACCTGGCAATTTGACATGGCTCTGCAGCGCTAGCCATCTGAGAAACCGGTCGAGGCCGCTAGCCAGGCTTGGTCGATCCCAAATGCCGTCGAAATTAGAGATGTCTGGCCGTAGCGGTTCAGCCGATCGAGTGTGTACGTTTTCGTACATCGAATTGGAACACAACCATGGATAGAGTACCATCACTATGGGCAGCTATGGGGAGGGTTGGATGAGTAAGGTGCAGAGGGTCAGTCCGGTAGTAGAGCAGGCAATCGCCGCAGTCCTCAATAGGGAGGATCGTGGTGACACCATCTCGGTCACGGCGACATTAAACGCAGCACGGCAAGCCGCCCCTTATCTGGTCGCATCCGACGAAGAGCTGACCGAGGCGATCGTCGAGGCAGCAACTGCCCTGGGCCTGTCCGTGGCTTTCGACGGTCGGAAATAGCGTCGGCTCACAGGGTGGCTAAGAGTCGGAAAGTTGGTGTCGTGCTTAGGAGCCCTCCTATGAGGAGGTAACTATCACCCGCAACACTTTCTTGCTCGGTCCCTGGTCACGCATGCTGCGAACCCACGCGATGACCCGTGCGTGCTCGTCCGCCATAGCCGCGTCGAACCTGCTGTCGCCGCTGAAAAGGCACGGTGCATTTGCGCAGAGCTCGTCGTCCCGGAATCATTGATGAGGTACTGGGCAGTGTTGGCCATCCCGGCTCCGATCAAGAGCCCTGCGCGCCAGCCAGCCCACCAAGGTTGCCGCGACCGCCCACGACGTCGTAGAGGCTATGGTCGGCGGTCAAAAATTGGTGGAGAAGAATATATGCCAGAGCACCTGAAACTCGTCTCGACTGCCAAGTCGCATGGCGGTGCCCAGCACGTTTACTCTCATCTGTCGACGAGCTGCTCGTGCGAAATGACGTTTGCCATTTTCGTGCCTCCGCAGGCGCGGGAAAGGCGTTGCCCCGTGGTGTGGTACCTCTCCGGACTCACCTGCACCCATGCGAATGTAATGGAAAAAGGCGAATACAGACGTATTGCCGCCAAACTTGGCTTCATCGTCGTGTGTCCCGACACCAGCCCGCGTGGTGCCGACATTCCAGATGAAAAGGACAATTGGCAGTTCGGCACCGGCGCCGGTTTCTACCTCGACGCCACGCAAGAGCCGTATGCCAAGAACTATCGCATGTATTCCTATATCGTCGAGGAACTGCCAGCCGTAATCGGGCGCGAATTTCCCGCCGATATGGCGCGCCAGTCGATCTTCGGCCATTCGATGGGCGGGCATGGCGCGCTGACGATCGCACTGAAAAATCCCGCGCGTTTCAGAAGTTGCTCGGCCTTCGCGCCGATCGTGCAACCAAGCACAGCCGGCTGGTCGAAGCCGGCTTTCCAAAAATATCTCGGCCTGGATGAGGCCTCGTGGCGGCGCTACGATGCCACTTCGCTCATCGAGGACGGATACCGTTTCCCGGAATTCCTCGTCGATCAGGGGACGTCAGACGGTTTCCTCAAGGAGGGCCTCAGGCCTTGGCTGCTCGAAGACGCGTGCTCCAAAGCAGGCATTCCGTTGAAATTGCGGATGCAGGATGACTACGATCACTCCTATTTTTTCATTTCGACATTCATGCAGGACCATATGACGTGGCATGCCGAACGGCTTTCACGAGGCTAAGTCCGTAGGAATAGGTCGGCAGTCAGGCCGGCTCGGTGACGACGCCGATACGCCGGTAGACGAACAGTTCGTCCTTCGAAGGAACCGTCGCAGCGCGCTGGGCTTCGTCGATCAGCATTGCCATGCGCGCATGGATCGGCGATTTCGCGCAAGCCGGGTCCGTCACGGCGGCGTCGCCGGCGATTGCCATCGCCTGGCAGCGGCAGCCGCCCCAGTCGATCTCGCGCCGCTCACAGTTGCGGCAGGGCTCCTGCATCCAGTCCGTGCCTCGAAAGGCATTAAATGCCGGGGAATCGGTCCAGATCGCGGCCAGGCTGCGAGGTCCAAAACGCTCGAAGCTGAGCGACGGGATGGTCTGGGCGGCATGGCATGGCAGTACGGTGCCGTCTGGCGTCACCATGAAGGCGTCGCGCGCCCAGCCGCCCATGCACGGCTTGGGATAGATGGCGAAATAATCCGGCGTGACGAAATCGATGTTCATGATGCCGGTGAGCCGTTCGCGCGCCTCCGCGACGATCTCCGCCTGCCGATCGACGGCAGCACGCTCGGGCATCAGCTGATCGCGATTGGTCAGCGCCCAGCCGGCGTACTGCACGTTGGCTATCTCGAGACGCTCCGCATCCAGCGAAAGGGCCAGATCGATGAATTCCGGTACCTCCTCGATATTGTGGCGATGGATCGGCGCGTTGATGGTAAGCGGCAAGCCGGCCGCGCGGGCGCGGCGTGCCGTTTCCAGCTTCTTTTCGTGGCTGCCCCTGTGATTGCCGATGCGCTCGGTGGTCGCCGGCCGTGCGCCTTGAAAGCTCAGTTGCAGATGGTCGAGCCCGGCTTCGGCAAATGCCTCGATACGGCCATCCGCAATGCCGACGCCGGCGGTGATCAGGTTGGTGTAGACGCCACGCGCCGAAAGCCCGGCGATCAATTGCTCAAGATCGCGACGCAGCGTCGGTTCACCGCCAGACAGATGCACCTGGAGAACGCCAAGATCGGCCGCCTGCGAGAACAAGTCGAGCCAGCTCTGCGTGTCGAGTTCGCGATTGGCCTTCAGCAATTCGAGCGGGTTGGAGCAATAGGGGCATTGCAGCGGGCAGCGATGCGTCAGTTCCGCCAGCATGCCGATCGGGGGGAGAGGGGGCTCGCTCATAGCTTCACCAGCAGCTTGTCCGACCATTCCTGCAGGAAGGCAATGACATCGGCCGCCACAGCCTCCTGTTCCGCATCATAATCTGCGGCAAGGCCGGCAACGATGTGGCCGACCGTGGACCGCCCATCGCAGCGGCGCAATATGTCGAGGCTGATGTCGTTTGGCCAGAACACCTTTTCAGGCGAAAGCACGGCGAACCCCTGGCGCACGGGGTCATACTGTATGCGCACGTGCTTCGGCAGCGATGGAACCGACTGCGGCGACACCATGGCTCTTTCGCGCAGTGCCATCATGGGGCCTCCGGACGGAAGGCGCCGGGCGGGATATTGCCCGGCTCGCCATAGGCGTGTTGAAGCGCGTCGAGCATGGCCCAGAGTATATCGCATTTGAACACGAGTGCATCGATCGCCCGCTGCTGGCGTTCCGCCGTGTCGGCATGTTCGAGCACATAGGCAAGAGCGAAGTCGGCGTCGCGTGAGGCCTGTTCGGGCCGTCGGCTGAAATAGGCCAGCGTATCCTCGGTGATGTAATCGTATCTGGCCAGCATCGCGGGTACCCGCTCGCCGATGATGAGCGGCGAGAACATCTCGGTCAGCGACGACGCGACCGCCTCCAGCAGGGTCCGGTTCGTGCAAAAGGAGAGGTAAGCGCCAACCGCAAAACGTGTCGCCGGCAGGGCCAGCCTCTCGCTCTTCACCGCGTCGGCATCCAGACCGAGCGAGGTCGCCAGGTGCAACCAGCGCGCAATACCGCCGCTCCAGCCGTCCTCGCCGTCATGATCCTCGATGCGTTTGCGCCAGGCGGCGCGAAACGCCGGATCCTCGGCATGCGCGAGGATCATGGCATCCTTGCGCGGAATGACAGCCTGATAGCAATAGCGGTTCAGCGCCCAGGCCTGCATCTCGGTCCTCGACAGCGCACCGGTGGTCATCCTGTGATGGAAAGGATGGCGGTTGTGATAGCGCTCGGCACCGACTTGCCGCAGCACGGCTTCGAGCTCTCCGGAGGACAGGCCGTTGCTGGCTGCGTGGTGGAAATCACTCAAAGGTCCATCTCCATCCCGTCGCGGGCCACTTCCCAGCCCGCCGCTTCGACTGCTGCATGCTCGGCAGAATTCTCGTCCAGAACAGGATTGGTGTTGTTGATATGGACGAAGACGCGGCGGCCGATCCTCACATCGGCCAAGCCGGCGATCGACCCCGCGTCTCCCGACATTGCCAGATGCCCCATGCGGGCACCGGTCTTTTCGCCGACGCCGGCAGCAATCATCTCGTCGTCGGTGAAGACCGTGCCGTCGAACAGAAGGCATGCGGCATCGGCTAGACGCGTGCGCAGGGTCGCATCGATGCGGGCGCAGGCGGGGATGTAGAAGACGGAGCCGCGACTGCCGGCACCGGCGATACGGACGCCGATCGTGTCGCCAGCGTCAGAGCTGAAATTCGCATCCGGCTGACCTCTTTCTTCGAGATAGAGGGCTATCTTCCCGGGCACGGGAAAGCTCTCGACAGCCACCCCGGTGTCGTGGCCGTCTGCGTCGCAGATCGCCAGTTCTTGCGCCGGCGGCAAGATGCGTCGCGGCACGAGCGCCGGATCGAGGACATTGAAAATCGAATTCGCCTCCAGCGTCGCCAGAACCTGTGTCGTTGCATAGATAGCGAAAGGCTGCCGCTCACGCAGGCTGAGCAGGCCGGCGACATGATCGACATCGGCATTGGTCAGCACCACCGCGCGAATGGGCGTCGAGCGCAGCGGCGCATCGTGCGCGGGCTGCAATTCAGGCGTTGCCGCGATCTGCTGGCGAATGTCGGGTGAGGCGTTGAACAGAACCCAGCCGACCCCATCCGCCGACGCGGCGACACTTGATTGGGTTCGCGAATACACGCCAGCCATCCCGGTGCGAGCCGCACGGCTCAGACGATAATTGCAGTTCCATTGCGGAAAGCCACCGCCGGCCGCCGATCCGATGATTCTCAAGCGCATGAAAACGCCCGCCTCGCGGCTTCTCTGACCAGCAGCCAATTTGCAGCCGCGAAAAACGTCCCGCTCGCTTTGCGTGCCTCAAAATCTTTCACGAAAATCCCATGCGGCAAGGGGATGCGTGCCCCTGTTGCCAGGGACACGCACCTCTGCGGCCTACTTCTTGGGAGTAATCTCAGCAGGCAGATACCGCGAAATTTCAAAGCCCGCAGCAACCTGACACATGGTCGGTTTTGTCCAGCTCTTCTTCATAACATTTCTCCTCTTCTACCAGCCCGAAGGGGCCGATCCGGTGGTTAGCCAACCATTGCAGGGCACCGAAGCAATGGCTCGTCCATCACGTCTCAAATGGACAAATGAAACACAAGGTTTTGAAAGGCCGAAAAACAAAACGATCGAAAGTAGCCGTAGTCTTTCTCTTCAATTTTTCATCGCGCAGGTTTGTCCTCCTCCTCACCCATCCCGACTATTGCGTAATCCGATTGTCGTGCTCGTCAATCAGCGGCACATTGTAACCCAGCAGGAGCTTGGTGATCTCCGCCTGGTTCTCCCTGATCACCCGGTTGAGCGTCCGCTTCCATTCCTGGTCGGACGGACGTACGCCCATGGTGATGCGGTAGGACATGCGCGAGCCTTTTTTTTCCTTCAGCAGCGGAACAATGGTGACATCGGCTCCGAGTTCCCTGGCATAGTAACCTGCCATCGGCCCCCACAGGACCGCCGCGTCAATCTTGCCGGCGAGCATGTCCTTGATCATGACCTCTCCCATAGAAGGAGTGACACGCGTATCCACCGCGAGTGGATAGATCTTGGCGGTCCGCAGAAGCTTGTTGGCGGCCATGTTGGCGGTTGGCGGCGTGCTTTCGACGACGCCGATTCTCTTGCCTGAAAGTTTCGGGTCTTCGATCGTCTCGATGCCTTCCATGCCGTTGCCTTTGGGGTATACGAGCACATAGGCGGAGCGATAGTAGGCGTTGGTGTTCTGCACCAGTTCGTCGCCTTGGGCGTAGCCCATGATGATGTCGCATCGGTTGGCCCCCAGCGTGTTGCGCACAAAGCCGGTGACAGTGGGAAACCATGTGTAGGCGACTGATTTCCGCCCCGTCTTCTTGGCAACCAGTTCAGCCAGCTTGTTTTCGAAGCCTTGGCCGTTCTTGTCGGTAAAGGGCATATTCGAGGGATCGGCGCAGACGCGCAGAATGTTGGGATCCACCAGTTCGCCCGCAGCGCCAAGCCCGGCATTTTGCGCCAGAACGTTCGATGGCAGCAAGGCGAGCGCGCCGAGGATCGGCAGAACGACGCGCAGCTTCGATGTAGTGCAGCCGGTCATATCATCCACCCATGCAGGATGCTTCGGCATCCTTGGCTGCCTGAGCCTTGTTTTCGTGCTTGGGCGGCCTGCCGCGGGGTGCCGCGCCATCGGCGCGCGCGCGCAGATAGACGTAAAGGTCGTCCAGGTAACAGTAGACGTTCTTGTTGTCGCCAAAGGCAGGCATGACGTTTTCCTTGCCGCCGCCGACATTCTTGCGGCCCTCGGCGACGATCGAGAGGAACGTGGCGTAATCCATGGTTTTCAGACTATTGACCAGGGCAGGCGCATAACTCGAACCCGTTGCGTCCTGTCCGTGACAGACATGGCAATCGGAGTGATACCGGCGGTACCCGCTGAACGTGTACCAATCGACGGTTCCGTTTTCGATCTTGTAGGTCGGATTTCCGTCCGCATCTAGATATTTGCCTCCTTCTTGCTTCACCGCCTTGGCTTTTTCCATGCTGTCTTCGGCCCGTGCCAGACTTGAGCTGGCCAGAGGCAGCAGGATCAGGGCGAGAGCGGAAACTGCAATGCGAACGATCATTCAGACTCTTCCTTCATTGGCCAGGGACACTGGCTGCCGTCGTGCTCGGCATTGATCGGTGCTTGGGTGCGCGGCGCAATCGAGAGCCCGGTTCCCGGCTTTCGGGTGACCCGGGCTCTCTTTTCGAACCTAGTCGTAAGGCTCTTCCCGGTTATCAGTCCGGGAGGCCGAAGACGGTGAGCTGGCCGCCCAGTGTCGTATAGTCGGCAAGTGCCGCGTAACCGCCGACGGCACCCAGACCGGCGGTTCCAACCACTGCGGCCTGGTCGCCCTGCGCACGGCCCTGATCAACGGCGCCATGCCAGGCAGCGGCGTTGTCGGGCGAAAGCAGCCCACCTGCCAGACCGATACCGGCCCATCCCCCCACGCCGGACAGAACGGCGATGTACTGCTTGCCGTCATGCTCGTAGGTCGTGATGTTGCCGATGATGCCGGAGGGGGTCTTGAACTTGTAGAGTTCCTTGCCGTCCTTATCGACCGCCTTGATGTAGCCTTCGAGGGTACCATAGAAGACGACGTCGCCATCTGTCGCCAATGCGCCCGACCACACCGAGAACTGCTCGGGCTTCGACCAGACGATCTCACCCTTGGCTGCATCCCAGGCAATGAAGTTGCCCATGTTGCCGTCACCGCCGGGCGCCGCATACATCGACACGGTGGCGCCCACATAGGGCTGACCGGCGGTGTAGCTCACTTTGTAAGGCTCATAGTCCATGCAGACATGGTTGGTCGGCACGTAGAACAACCCGGTCTTCGGCGAGTAGGCGGCCGGCTGCTGGTCCTTGGTTCCAAGCGCGGCCGGGCAGATACCGGTCGAGTTGGTGTCTTCGCCGTTCTGCTGGGTCGAATACTTGGCGACGACCTGCGGGCGGCCGTACTGGTCGCTCTTGGGATCCATGTTGACTTCCGTCGCCCAGTTCACTGCCGGATCGTATTTTTTGGCAACGAGAAGTTCGCCGGTAGCGCGATCCATTGTGTAGGCAAAGCCGTTGCGGTCGAAATGCACCAGCACGTCGTGCTTGGCGCCGTTGACCTCCATGCCATCGACGAGAATCATCTCGTTGATGCCGTCATAGTCCCACTCGTCATGCGGGGTCATCTGGTAGAGCCATTTGGCAACACCGGTATCGGCGTCGCGAGCCATGATTGTCATGGACCAGCGATTGTCGCCTGGGCGCTGGACCGGGTTCCACGTCGAGGGATTGCCGGTGCCGTAATAGACCAGGTTCAGCTTGGGATCATAGGAATACCATCCCCATGTCGTGCCGCCGCCCGTCTTCCACTGTTCGCCTTCCCAGGTGTTGGTGCCGGAATCCTTTCCGACGGGCTTGCCGAGATGGGTCGTCTTCTCGGCGTCGAGAAGGGTGTCTGCATCAGGACCTTCCGAATAGGCTTTCCAGGCAAGCTTGCCGTCTTTCAGATTGTAGGCGGCCAGCCAGCCGCGAACACCGAATTCAGCACCGGAGACGCCCACGAGCACCTTGTCCTTGATGACTACGGGTGCCGACGTGCCGGATTCGCCCTTTCCGCCGTCGGTCTGGTCGCCGTTCTTGACAGACCAGACGACCTTGCCGGTCTTGGCATCGAGCGCGACGACGGTGGTGTCGGCCTGGTTGAGAATGATCTTGCCGTCGCCATAGGCGACACCGCGATTGACCGTGTCGCAGCACATGATCGGAATGACGTTCGAGTCCTGCTTGGGCTCGTATTTCCACAGGATCTTGCCGTCGTTCTTGAGGTCGAGAGCATAGACGTTGTTTGGGAAAGGCGTGTGGACATACATCACATCGCCGATGATCAGCGGCCCGCCTTCGTGACCGCGCAGCACGCCGGTGGAAAAGCTCCATTTGACCTGCAGGTTCTTTACATTGTCCGCAGTGATTTGGTTGAGTTTGGAATAGCGGGTGTTGGCGTAGTCACCCGTCTGCATCGCCCAGTTCTTCGCATCCGATGCGAGCTTTGCAAGGTCTTCATTGGCCGAAGCCGTATAAGCAGCGCCGAGCGACAAAAAAGCCGCGGTCGTCAGTATGTAGGTAGTTTTCGCAAGTACACGCATCCGAAATCCTCCCGAGGTTCACAGTGACGAATCGACCGTCAAGCCCACAAGGGGCCTGCCCAAGCGATTCATGTGGGGAAGTAATTTCCGGCAGCTGTCACGACCTACCCCGACAAGCAGAGGGCACCGTTATTGCCCGCCCCACTTGGCCTTCGAAAGACTGCCACCGCTCCCTGACAATGGCGCTCTTGAAGCCGGAAACAGGGAAAAAGCTATGTCATCGCAAAAGGCCAAGCAAGCAAAAACCCTGAGGTGATGTTGCGGTGCAATATCGACTATGGTGCATGGCAATATAAAGATACAAACAAGAGAAGTATCCTGAGTGGCACTATTGCGAGAATGACTGCCAGCGGCCGACATATATAATATCCTTATTGTTATTGTATTATTGGCACGATTCGTGTTGAATTTATTTCCATGTAATTTACAAGGGCGCTTCTGGGTAAGTATGCGTGCGTCTGGTTGGTTGCCGATAGTGGGCGAGGCATGAAATGACCGCTGGAAGCGGGGTGCGCAGCGGGCCGTGAATCCACCTTTTGCCGGTCGACAGGGCATTCCTCCTTTGGTCCTATAAGCAGGCCATGGGAGCTTGACTGGCTTTGCGGTACGTCGCCAATTGGGGCGATGATCCTGTCCGGATACATCGTGTCCAGACCAACTGGAGGTTCCCTCATGATCAGATCTGTTGGGTCTTTTATCCTACCGCTGGTCTTTTCGGCGACACTGGCCTTTGCGAACCCGGCTAGCGCCGCGGGAGACTACCCGACGGCAACGATTGCCGATTACGTGCTCGGCTGCATGCAAACAAATGGCCAGACACGTCAGGCGCTTGAAAGCTGTTCCTGCTCGATCGATGTTATCGCCTCGATCCTCCCCTACGATCACTATGAGAGGGCGGAGACCTTCAAAAGTATGTCGTTGACGACAGGGGAGGCGGCAGGGTTGTTTCGCGAAAGCGCGCCAGCGAAGGCGGCGCGGGCGGAACTGAAACGCGCGCAGGCTGAAGCCGACGTACGTTGCTTTTAGTCAGGCGGAACAGGCACGCGTGGCGGTGCCTCACAGTGCCGCCATTTCTATTGGCCATTGGCTGCGAAATACCTTGCAATCCGCATTCGAGGCCGTAAGGCGATCAGGCCACGCCCGGAAATTTTTGGTGGAACGACAGCAAAAGGTCGCTCATCACCTGTGGGTTGCGATGTTGCCGCGGCAAGCCTACGTCGAACATGCCGAGCACACGGGCCGGGCGCTGCGCAAGCACGATGATGCGGTCCGACAGCATCAGTGCCTCGCGCAGATTGTGCGTTACCATCAAGGCGGTCGTGGGCCGCGCCGACCACACGGTCAAAAGCAGGTGCCGAAGCCGCTCGGCGGTCTGTTCGTCGAGGGAGGCAAAGGGTTCGTCCAGGAAAAGCATCGCCGGTTCGGTGGCGAAGGCCCTGGCAAGCGCTGCCCTGCGCGCAAGGCCGAGCGAAAGCTCCGCCGGATAGAGCGAGTCGATGCCGGCGAGTCCGAGAGTGTCAAACAGCTCGTCGAGACTCTTCGCTCTTAGGCTTTTCGGCAGCGCCAGCCTGACATTCTGCTCCACGGTCCGCCACGGCAGCAAAGTCGGCTCCTGGAACACGGCGGCGATGCGGTTCGAGCCGCCTTGCGGCAGTTGGAAAGAGCCGGAAAAGTCTTTTGTCCAGTCCAAGCAGGATGCGCAACGTCGTGGTCTTGCCGCAGCCCGACGGCCCGAGCAGACAGGCGAATTCGCCCTGCCGGACCTCGAAAGACAGACCCTGAAGCGCCGTGATCGAGACGCCTTGCGCGGACCTGAAGGTCTTTTCAGCGATGTCGACCCTAAGCGGGACGACCGCGCCAACGGGTTGCATGTCGTTCAATGGGCTGCACCAGGAGGAGTTCGATGACAAGCATCACCGCCACGAAAGCCAGCGTGTAGGCAAGGATGGCGGCGACGTCGAAGAGCTGGAAGAAGAGATAGATCTGGAAGCCGACACCATTGGAACGGCCGAGCAGTTCGACCACCAGGACGATCTTCCAGATGAGAGCGATGCCGGACCGCGAGGCCGCGGCAAAATAGGGCTGCAGTTGCGGCAGCAGGACATGGCGGATGCGCTCGAGTGGGCCGAAGCGGTAGACGGCGGCCATTTCGGCATAACGCGGATCAAACGCTCTGGCGCCTTCGCGCATCGTCACCACGACGTTCGGGATCTTGTTCACGGCAACTGCGCCAATCGCCGCCGCCTCGTTGAGGCCGAACCAGATATAGGCAAGCACGATGACCACCAGCGCGGGAATGTTGAGAAACAGGACCACCCACGGACTGAAGAACCGGTCCGCACCGCGGCAGCTGCCGAGGATGACGCCGATGACCGAGCCGATAATCATTGCGACGACGTACGCCGCAGCAACCCGTCCGAGCGTCGCGCCAAGGTGATAAAAAAGGTCGCCGCTCGCCGCTTCCCTGAGCAGCACCTGCCAGACCTGCCCTGGTGAGGGGAAAGCACGGCTTTGCCACAGATTGTCCGCGAGGCTCCACAGCAGGCAAAGTCCCAGCAGGGAAACCGTTACCGTCGGCGCTGGTGTCACCGTCGCAAAGCCGGATCGACCCGACTTGTCTTCCGTTCGGGTCATTTCGCGAGTTCCGGCCAGAACGTGCCGGGCGCCATCTCGGGCGCCCTGCCAACCAGCTTCTCGCCGCCTATCGCGGCCAGCACGTGATAGAGTTTGCCCGCATCGCGCGCTTCTTCGGCGACCGGCCGTCTGGGGATGCCCTGGCGATAGCGGTCGCGCAGTTTTTCCAGCTCCTTGCCTTCTGCGCGAATGAGCGGCGCCAGGCGCAGCCATTCATCATCGGATCTGGCCAGCAACTCCTTGGCCTGCTTGGAGGCCTTGACGAAGCCCCGGGCGGCATCCGGATTGTCGTTCGCCCATTGGTCGTGGAAGACGTAGCCGAGCGCCGATACGGCGCCCGAGGCACCAAGCGCTTTCGCCGCATCATCGGCGCCGATCAACCGACGAAAGCCGTTGGCCTCGAGCCGGGCGCAGAAATGCCAGAAATTGAGTACTGCATCGAGTTCACCCTGCATCGCCTTTTCAGAAATCAGCGGCGGCGCGCCAAAGACGACGTCACAGGCTGCCGGCAGGTCGACGCCGTGATCGCGTCTGGCCAGCGCCTGGACCAGTAGCCAGCTCTTGTCGAGCGGGCCGCCGGCGACACCGATTTTCTTTTCCTTGAGCTCGACGACCGTCCGGATCGGCGATTCCTCCTTCACCATGATTGCCCCCACGGCGGTCGAATAAGGGGCCAATGTAAGGTCGCCGCCCTCGGAGCGCTGGCGCGAGACCCACAGCCAGTCGGTCACGATCATGTCGATCGCGCCGGCGAGCAGCGCGACGTTGGTCGCATCCTCCCCGGCGAAGTAGACGATTTCCAGATCGATCCCGTTGGCCTCGTCGAGCTTGTGGCGTTTCAGCGTATCGAGTTCCCAGCTCACGGTGCCGAACTTCAGGACACCAATTCGGACCTTAGCGGCCGCAAAGACGGCAACCGGCTTTGAGGCGAGGATGGCGGCTGCCCCCACAGCCGCCAAGCGCAGCGTCGCGCGCCGCGAAATCATCATGGCGTCTCCCCTTTCAGGGCCTCGACGAACCAGGAATGCCGATCAAATCGCTCGTTCCTTGCTCGGAAAGGCACATTTCCAGCGCACGACCCTGAGCCTCGGATGTTCCTGAGACCATTTTGCGATCTCGGCGGGCGCCAGGAACATGCATTGGAACAGAGAGCCGCGGCTCTCGAAATAGAGATGCTCATCTCGGCAATTGCCCGGATTGGCGCTAAGGCACACCGTTAATATGAGATCGACCATGTCCATTTGGCACTTATCGTCGCCTGCGCGGCGAACTCTCCAGAGTTCGTGCTTTGGAGTTGCGCGGATTCCTGGAGGTGCCCAACAGCAAACCGGTTGGAGTAAGGCTACGCGTTCGGCCAATAGGCGTCAACGATGTGGACCGCGTGTCGCTACACCCTTCGCGCAGTCGGGAAACGAAACAGGACCTTTGTACGATTGACTTCCTTCATCGGCAGGCTAGCTTTTCGAGGCGTGCAGGTGCTGCCAGTCCGGGGAGGAAGGAGAATAGTTCGCTCTCCCGCACAAAAATGGATGCCGGCGGCCAAGGCATCGACACGCGTAAATTATCCAGGGCCCTCACACGATCAATGAGGAAATGCCATGCGCGCAGTCGCGTTTTTCACCGCCGTGTCCGTTGCCACCTTTGTCACTACCCAGTCTCAGGCCCAGGATGCCGCGGCGGGTGAGAAGGTCTTCGCCAAATGCAAGGTCTGCCACGTCGCAGACAAGGACCAGAACAAGGTCGGTCCGTCCTTGAACGGCGTCATCGGCCGAACGGCCGGCACGCATCCGGGGTTCAGCTATTCCAAGGCCATGACCGAGGCCGGCAAGTCGGGCGTCAAATGGGACGAAGCCACGCTGACGACCTACCTTCGCGATCCCAAAGCGATGGTCAAAGGAACGAAGATGGCGTTTGTCGGCCTCAAGAAGGACGAGGACATCGCCAATGTCATTGCCTACCTGAAGCAATTCTCCAAATAACGCGGTACCGCCAGCCATTTGGACTGCGCCCGGCCGGCGTTGGCCTGGGCTTTGCGCTTGGGGTCACGCAGCATCTTGCAGCGTCTGCATCGCGGACGGCAGATCGAACAGGCTGTCGCAAACGAGGTCGGCGCCAAGCTCTTCAACGGGAATTTGGCTGTATCCGCCACGCAGCAGAATGACTGCCATGCCGGCTGCGCGGGCGGCGGCCACGTCGGCGCTGCTGTCTCCGACCATCAGCGTATCACGAGGTTCGACCTGAAGCTGGTCGAGCGCCAGCAACAGCGCGTCTGGCGCCGGCTTCAAGTATGTCACCGCGTCTCCCCCGACGATCGCGCCGAGATAGTCCGTCAGCCCAAAATGCAGCAGGATTTCGCGAGCCGCCAACTGCGGCTTGTTGGTCACCACGCCCATGGCTATTCCGCTCAAATGCAAGTGCGTGAGAACCTCCCTGACGCCAGGCATCAGCATCGTGCGGCCGGTCAGATGCCTGCGATAGATCGGCGCCATGACGCGGTTGGTCTCATCGAGCGCGCTGCCGAGGAGCGGCGTGCCGGAAGCCGCGAAGGCTCGTTCGACCAGTTTCCTGATGCCGCCGCCGATCATGGCCTTGACCTGATCCAGGCGCAGCGGCGGCAGATCGCGGCCGGCCAGCAATTCGTTGACCGCGGCCGTTATATCAGGCGCCGAATCGACCAGCGTACCGTCGAGATCGAAAAGGATCGCCTTGGGCGATCGAAACGGCCTGCCTGCGCCGACGTTCATGCAGCATCCTTCCACTTGATCGAACAGCCGATCGAAGCGATCTGGTCCAGCGGTCCGTCGCCGGTTCGGGCAACCTGCTTCATCGCCTCGAACAGATCGCGCCTGAGCCCAGGCGGTCCAACGTCGCGTCGCGACGCGTCAAGCCGGCCGCGATATTGCAGCGTCAACTCGTTGTTGAGCCCGAAGAAATCCGGAGTGCAAACGGCTCCGTAGGCACGCGCCACCGTCTGGCGCTCGTCGTGGAGGTAAGGGAAAGTGAAGCCGTTCGTCCCGGCGAAGAGCTTCATGTTGTCGAAGGAATCCTCCGGATAGGCGTTGGCATCGTTGGAGTTTATCGCGACGAAGCCAATGCCCTCGGCCTTGAGATCGTTGGCGTCGCGGACGATGCGTGGAATCGCCGCCTTCACATAGGGGCAGTGGTTGCAGATGAAGGCCACCACCAGCCCGTTCGGACCGGCGTGGCTGAAGATGGAATGCGATTTGCCGTCGACACCGGGCAAAACGGCATCGATGGCTTGCCAGCCGAAATCGCAGACAGGTGGGATTGCCGCCATATTTGCACTCCGATGTGACGGTTTACGCGGCTTTCCGGATCGACCCGTTGGCCGCCTGCCTGATGGCGTCGATATTGGCACGATAGGCAGCCTCGGTGCCACCCTTGAAGATGGCCGAGCCGGCGACCAGCACATTGGCGCCGGCCGCGGTGACCAGCGGAGCGGTCTCGGGCGTGACGCCGCCGTCGATCTCGATGTCGATCGGACGTTGGCCGACCAGCGCCTTGACCCGCCTGACCTTGTCGACGACAGCCGAAATGAATGCCTGGCCGCCGAAGCCCGGATTGACCGTCATCAGAAGCACAAGATCGAGCCGGTCGAGCACATATTCGATCACGCTTTCCGGCGTTGACGGGTTCAGCGACACGCCGGCCTTCTTGCCGAGATTCCTGATTGCCTGCAGCGAACGGTCGAGATGCGGCCCGGCCTCGGCGTGCACCGTGATGACGTCGCAGCCGGCATCGGCGAAGGCGGCGAGATAGGCGTCGGCCGGCGCGATCATCAGATGGCAATCGAAGACCTTGTCCGTCCGATCACGGATCGCCTTGACCACCGCCGGACCGAAGGTGATGTTGGGGACGAAATGGCCGTCCATCACGTCGAGATGGATCCAGTCGGCACCCGCCCGGACGACCGCTTCGACCTCGTCGCCGAGCCGCGAGAAGTCCGCAGAAAGCACCGAGGGCGCGATGATTGTCTTGGTATCCATGATCGTCGACTCCCATTCTGTCGTCCGTTTCCGGTCGCTGCGCACCAACCGGCGTCATCTTGTCAGCGCGCCTTCGTCTCTGGTTCGCCTTCGAGCTTACCTTCCGCGAATACGCGGCTGCCGCGAATATCGGATTCCTCGATGGTGATAAGATCGGTTTTCGTCAACGCCCGGTCGCGCGACGCGAAAAGCCGGTTGGCCTGGCGAAGCCGCGCCCGGTCGAGCCCATTGCGGACCGATCGGGCGTTGGAGAAATGCGGCAGCCGCATGCGGATCGGGAGATACTCTTCGAGCGCCTTGGCCGCCGCTTCGCTGAGACGGTAATTCTGTTCCGCCAGCATGATCTCGGCGATCAATTTGAGTTCGCTGACGCCGTAGTCGGGAAAATCGAGGTGATGGGCGATGCGCGAGCGCATGCCGGGATTGCTGTCGAAGAAGCGGTCCATCTTGTCCTTGTAGCCGGCGAGGATCACAACCAGATCGTCACGGTTGTTTTCCATGCACTGCAGCAGGATTTCGATCGATTCCTGACCGTAGTCGCGTTCGTTCTCGGGCTTGTAAAGATAATAGGCCTCGTCGATGAAAAGCACCCCGCCCATGGCGCGCTTAATCACTTCGCGGGTTTTGGGCGCGGTGTGGCCCACATACTGGCCGACGAGATCGTCTCGCGTCACCGCGACCATGTGCCCTTCGCGGACATAGCCGAGACGATGCAGGATTTCGGCCATCCTCAGCGCCACGGTGGTCTTTCCGGTGCCGGGATTGCCCGTAAAATTCATGTGCAGCGTCGGCGCGCCCGAGGTCAGCCCGAACTTGCGGCGAAGTCGGTCGACCAGGAGCAGCGCCGCGATCTCGCGGATGCGGGTCTTGACAGGTTTCAGGCCAACAAGTTCGCGGTCGAGCTTATCCATCACCTCGTCGATGTTAGACGCTTCGAACTCGGCCTGCAGATCAACCGATTCGCCCTGCGCGGCAGCGCCCTTTGCTATCGCGTCCAGCATGGCTTCGGCTAGCTCCGCTCGCCTTCGGGCCTGTCGGTCGCATAAGGCACGATCGAATAGCCCTGGCTGCGGCCGTCGCGCTCCTGGCGCAGCAGCCGGAAGCCGGGTTCATTGGGTGGCCGGTTGACGATGAATGACATGCGCGGCGCTTCCCAGCCCTTGGTCGAATCGAAGGCCGTGACCCGGACATACATGTTGGGCATGGCTTTCCGGCAATTGTTGACTTCAAGCAGGATGCCCGCCGGGTCCCTCAGGTCGAACATTGGGTTGCCGTACATTTCCCAATAGGTGTTTCGCGGATGCGGATCGTCCGTGTATTCGACGCTGACCGCCCAGTGGTTTTTCAGCGCGTATTTGATCTGCGCCGAAATCTGCTCATCGGTTAGCTCGGGCAGGAACGAAAACTGTCCCTGCGTGACCTTGTTTCCCGGATTGGTCATCATGGCGACGGTTCCTTTCGTCTAGAAGCTCGGCATTGCGGTTGGCACAAAATCGGCCGTGTCGGTCGATTCGTAGTTGAAGGTGACGTCCTTCCACGTCTCCAGGGCCGCCTTGAGCGGCGTGCACCATCTGGCCGCCTGTTCGAGGATCTTGGTCCCTTCGCGCAGATAGTCGCGGCCCTCGTTGCGGGCGAGGATCATCGCCTCCAGCGCGACGCGATTGGCCGTCGCGCCGGCCTGGATGCCGTCCGGATGGCCGATCGTGCCGCCGCCGAACTGCAGGATGACATCCTCGCCGAGATAATGGATCAACTGGTGCATCTGGCCGGCATGGATGCCGCCCGAGGCGACGGGCATCACCTTGTTGAGCGAGGCCCAGTCCTGATCGAAGAACAGCCCGGTTTCGAGGTTCTGCGGCGTGCGCTCCTCGCGCAGCGTGTCATAAAACCCCTTGATCATCAGCGGGTCGCCTTCCAGCTTGCCGACCACCGTGCCGGCATGGATGTGATCGACGCCGGCCATGCGCATCCATTTGCAGATGACGCGAAAATTCATGCCGTGGTTCTTCTGGCGCGAATAGGTCGAGTTGCCGGCCCGGTGCAGGTGCAGGATCATGTCGTTGCGGCGTGCCCACTTGGCCATCGACTGGATCGCCGTATAGCCAATGACGAGGTCGATCATGACGATGCAGGAGCCAAGCTGTTTTGCGAATTCGGCGCGCTCGTACATCTCCTCCATCGTGCCGGCGGTGACGTTGAGATAATGGCCCTTGACTTCGCCGGTGGCGGCCGACGCCTTGTTCACAGCCTCCATGCAGTAGAGGAAACGGTCGCGCCAATGCATGAAGGGCTGCGAGTTGATGTTCTCGTCGTCCTTGACGAAGTCAAGGCCACCCTTCAGCGCCTCGTAGACGACGCGGCCGTAGTTGCGGCCTGACAGGCCAAGCTTCGGCTTCGTCGTCGCGCCGAGCAGCGGTCGGCCGAACTTGTCGAGCCGCTCGCGTTCCACCACGATGCCGGTCGCCGGGCCCTGGAAGGTTTTGAGGTAAGCCACGGGGATGCGCATGTCCTCGAGCCGCAAGGCCTTGACGGCCTTGAAGCCGAACACGTTGCCGATGATCGATGCAGTCAGGTTGGCGATGGAGCCGGGCTCGAACAGGTCGAGGTCGTAGGCGATATAGGCGAAGTACTGTTGCTCGATCCTGGTGCCTGGACCTGTGTTCGGCACCGGCTCGGATTTGAACGCCTTGGCGCGATAAAGCTCGCAGGCGGTCAGCCTGTCGGTCCACACCACCGTCCATGTCGCGGTAGAGGATTCCCCGGCGACGGCGGCGGCCGCCTCCTCGTGGTCGACGCCGGCCTGCGGCGTGATCCGAAACATGGCGATCAGGTCGGTCTCCTTGGGCCGGTAGTCCGGCTCCCAGTAGCCCATCTTCTTGTAAGGAATGACGCCCGACTTGTAGCGTTCGCTGCCTTCCTTGAGCGTGCCTGCTGACGGCATGTCGATCTTGTTCATGACAGGTCTCCTGTTGCCGCTCAGGCGGCTTTCGCAGTTGCGATATGCGGGTCGAGTTTTCCCGCGGCGTAACGTTTCGCCATCTCATCCATGGCGATCACCCTGATCTTCGACGCGTGGCCTGCGGTGCCGAAGCGTTCGAAGCGATCGCGGCAAAGGTCGCGCAGCGCGTCCATGGCGGGTTTCAGGAATTTACGCGGATCGAATTCGCGCGGGTCCTCGGTCGCGACGCGGCGGAACTGCCCGGCCATGGCCATTCGGCAATCGGTGTCGATGTTGACCTTGCGCACGCCGTAGCGGATGCCGCGCTCGATTTCCTCGACCGGGACGCCAAAGGTCTGGGGCATCTCGCCGCCATAGTTGTTGATGATGTCCTGCAGTTCCTGCGGCACGGAGGAAGACCCGTGCATGACCAGATGCGTGTTGGGCAGCTTTTCGTGGATCGCCTCGATCACCTGCATGGCCAGGATGCCGCCGTCAGGCTTGCGGCTGAATTTGTAGGCACCGTGTGAGGTACCGCAGGCGATCGCCAGCGCGTCGACCCGGGTGGCGGTCACGAAGTCGACCGCCTGGTCGGGATCGGTCAAAAGCTGGTCATGGGAAAGCGCACCTTCAGCGCCGTGCCCGTCCTCGGCCTCGCCCTGGCCGGTTTCCAGCGAGCCGAGCACGCCAAGCTCGCCTTCGACTGAAGCGCCGACCCAATGCGCCATGCGTGCGACACGTTCGGTGATGGCGACGTTGTAGTCGTAGCTCGCCGGCGTCTTGGCGTCCGCCATCAATGACCCGTCCATCATCACCGAGGTGAAGCCGTGGCGGATCGCCGACAGGCAGGTGGCTTCGTTGTTGCCGTGATCCTGATGGATGCAGAGCGGAATGGCCGGATGGATTTCGGTCAACGCCTCCATCATCTTGGCCAGCATGATGTCATTGGCATAGGAACGGGCGCCGCGCGAGGCCTGGATGATGACCGGCGCATCGCAGGCCCTGGCGGCCTCCATGATGGCGAGGCCCTGTTCCATGTTGTTGATGTTGAATGCCGGCACCCCGTAGCCGTGCTCGGCGGCATGGTCGAGAAGCTGGCGAAGGGTGATGCGGGCCATTGTCGGTTTCTCCTAGATGATGAGCTTCAGCGCCGCTGCCGCGACGGCTTCGGGCGTGATGTCGAAATGCCGGTAGAGATCCGGGGCAGGGGCGCTGGCGCCGAAACCAGCCATGCCGACGAAAGCGCCGGTGTCGCCGATCCAGCGGTCCCAGCCGAGCCTTGCTGCGGCTTCGATGGCGATGCGCGGCGCCAGGCCGAGGACGGCCTGGCGGTAGTCCGCATCCTGTTCCTCAAACAGCTCCCAGCACGGTATCGAGACGACCGCGGCGGCGATGCCGTGCTCGGTCTCCAGCCGTTCGGCGGCGGCAATAGCGATCTCGACCTCCGAGCCGGTGGCGATCAGCGTCACGGCACGGTGCCGGGCTGGCTCGCGCAGGATGTAGGCGCCACGGCTCGACCGGTTCTCGTCGCCGTGCCCCTGGCGCAGCATCGGCAGGTTCTGGCGCGAGAGCACCAGCACGCTTGGCCGGTTCTCGCTTCTCAGTGCCAGTTCCCAGCATTCCGCCGTTTCGATGATGTCGGCCGGACGGAAGACGTTGAGGTTTGGCGTCGCCCGCAGCATCGCCAGGTGCTCGACCGGCTGGTGGGTCGGGCCGTCCTCGCCGAGACCAATGGAATCGTGCGTCATCACATAGATGACGCGCTGGCCCATGAGCGCCGAGAGCCGCATCGCGCCGCGCGCATAGTCGGCGAAGCACAGGAACGTGCCGCCATAAGGCACGAAGCCGCCATGCAGTGCGATGCCGTTCATGGCTGCGGCCATGCCGTGCTCGCGGATTCCATAGTGGATGTAGCGGCCGGCGTAGTCGCCCGGCGCGATGCGGTTCATACCCTTGGTGATCGTCAGGTTCGAATGCGTCAGATCGGCGGAGCCGCCGACGGTCAGTTCCGTTGCGCCATTGATCGCAGCGAGTGCCATTTCCGAGGCTTTTCGCGTTGCAACCTTGGTCGCCTTCCCGGCATGCTCCTTGCGGAAAGCGCCGAGTGCTTCGAAGACCGCATCGGGCAGGGCGCCGGCGACCGCGCTCTCGAAGGCCTGCCGCCGTGGCGAGGCGGCAAGCCGCTGCTCCCAGGCGCGCCGTGCCGCTTGACCGCGGCCGGCAATCTCGCGCCAGGCGAAAAGGATATCGTCCGGCACCTCGAACAGCGCGAAGGCCCAGCCGATGTTTTCGCGCGTCGCGGCGATCTCCGCATCGCCCAGCGGCGCGCCATGCGTTTTTTCCGAACCGCCCAAATTGGGGGCTCCCTTGCCGATCACCGTGCGGCAGGCGATCAGAGACGGCTGGTCCGATTGCTGCGCCGCTTCGATTGCCGCCGCAACAGAGTCGGTGTCGTGGCCGTTCACCGACTGGACATGCCATCCAGCGGCTTTGAACCGTGCCGGCTGGTCCATCGATGTCGACAGCGAAGTCGGTCCGTCGATCGAGATCGCATTGTCGTCCCAGAAGACGATCAGCCGCGAGAGCTTCAGGTGACCGGCAAGATCGATCGCCTCGTGGCTGATGCCTTCCTGCAGGCAGCCGTCGCCGGCGATCACGTAGGTGAAATGGTCGACGAGATCGGCGCCGTGCCGGGCAGCAAGCATGCGCTCCGCCAGCGCCATGCCGACGGCGGTCGAGATGCCTTGTCCAAGCGGACCGGTTGTCGTCTCGATGCCGAGCGCATGGCCATATTCCGGATGTCCGGCGGTGCGGCTGCCCAGCTGGCGAAACCGCTGCAATTCTTCGATAGGCATGTCTTCAAAGCCGAGCAGGTAATGCAGCGCATACTGCAGCATTGAGCCGTGCCCGGCCGACAGCACGAAGCGGTCGCGATCGGGCCAGTTGGGTGCCGACGGATCGATATTGATGAAGCGGCTGAACAGCACCGTCGCGACATCGGCCATGCCCATCGGCATGCCCGGATGGCCGGAATTGGCCTTTTGGACGCTGTCCATCGCCAGAGCGCGAATGGCGTTGGCCATGTCGCGCTCAGAGACCGCGGCGACGGGCTTCAATGCTGCTGCCTGGCTGCTCATGGCGTCCTCCTCACGACACACGGTTCTTGCGTTCGATCAATTGCAGGATGAGCGGCGTCAGGATCAGCTGCATGGCAAGGTCGAGCTTGTTGCCGGGCACCACTATGGAATTCGGCCGCGACATGAACGAATCGTGGATCATCGAAAGCAGGTAGGGGAAATCGATGCCGCGGGGATTGGCGAAGCGGATGACCAGCATCGATTCGTCGGGTGTCGGAATCCAGCGCGCGATGAACGGATTGGACGTGTCGACGATCGGCACGCGCTGGAAGTTGATGGCGGTCTGCGAAAACTGCGGGACGATGTAGCGGACATAGTCCGGCATGCGGCGCAGGATCACGTCCATCACCGCCTCTGTGGAATAGCCGCGCGTTGCGCGGTCGCGGTGGATCTTCTGGATCCATTCCAGATTTATGACCGGCACCACGCCGATCCTAAGGTCAGCGTGCCTGGCCAGGTTGATTTTGTCGGTGACGACGCAGCCATGCAGGCCCTCGTAGAAGAGCAGGTCGCTCGGCGGGAATTCGCGCCATTCGGTGAAATGTCCCGGCGGCGTGCCGTACTGCCTTTCCTCATCCTCGTCATGGATGTAGGTGCGGGTCTTTCCGGTTCCCCGGCGGCCATATTCCTCGAATACCTCTTCGAGGATTGCCAATTCATTGGCCTCGGCATGGAAGTGGGTGAAGTTCGGATTGCCCGCCTTTTCCTCCTCGGCCACCTTCGCCTTCATCGTGGCGCGGTCGTAGCGATGGAAAGCATCGCCTTCGATGAAGGCGGCCCCGATGTTCTCGCGCCGGAAGATCAGTTCGAAGATGCGCTTGACAGAGGTGGTGCCTGCGCCCGACGACCCGGTGATGGTAATGATGGGGTGCTTTGCCGACATGGTCTTCAGGCCCTGAAAAGGCCGCGGCGGCTGAACAGCGGCGCGCGTTCGCCGATGGCGCTCGGCTCGGTGTGGTAGCGGGTGATGCGCGCGACTTCGCGCGCGGATCCGAAAACCATGGGCACGCGCTGGTGAAGGTTCTCTGGTTCGATTTCGAGGATGCGGGTGATCGTATCGGTGGCGGCACCGCCCGCCTGTTCGACGAGATAGGCGATCGGGTTTGCCTCATAGACGAGGCGCAGTCGCCCCTGGCGGTAAGTCTTGCGCTTGTCGCCCGGATACAGGAATACGCCCCCGCGCATCAATATGCGGTAGCAGTCCGCGACCAGGGAGGCGATCCAGCGCATGTTGAAGTCCTTCTCGCGTGGGCCTTCGGTGCCTTCAAGGCAGTCGTCGATGTAGAGCCGCACCGCCTCGTCCCAATGCCGGTAGTTGGCGGCGTTGATGGCGAACTCCTGGGTTCGCTGCGGGATGATCCGGCTCTCGTAGGCCTGGACGAAGGTGCCGAGCCGGGTCGAGAGAAGGAAGACATGGGTGCCGCTGCCGAGCGACAGAACCAGCGCCAGCTGCGGGCCGTAGATGAAGAAACCGGCGCCCAGCTGGTTCACGCCTGCCTGCAAAAATGAGGCGGCCGGATTCCTATCCGGCTCACCAATTGCAGGGAGGAGCGAGAAGACCGTTCCGATCGACACGTTGGTGTCGATGTTGGATGAGCCGTCGAGCGGGTCGATGGCGATGGCAAGAGCCGCTTGCCTGTCTAGCAGCACCGGCTGCTCCAGTTCCTCGGAGGCGTAGAGCGCGACCGGAGCGTGGCGCATGGCGTCGAGGAAGATGTCATCGGCAAAGACATCGAGATCCTTCTGGATGTCGCCGTCAGCATTGGCGCCGCGGGTTCCGGCAAAGGCCGTGCCGAGCACCCCTTGATTGATGGTGTTGCGGATCGTGGTGGCCGCCTGCGTCAGCTGACGGATGGTCGCTACGACCGCGGAGCGCAGTTCGTCCGGCTCGCCAAGATAGGAGTTCAGAAAAGCGTCGAGCGTTGCCGCTGGCATCGTAACCTCCCGATCCAGCCGCCTCTCCTCGGGTCGGCCGGATTGGGAAAAGAGAACAAACGACGCTGGATAAGTAAAATTCAATAACTTTACTAAGGCAATAAAAAAATTTTAGTATGCCATATGAGAAACCTCACGCTTAAGCAATTCAAGACCGTTCAGGCAATCATCAGCCACGGAAAAATCGTCAGCGCGGCCAAGGTCTTAGGCCTGTCTCCTCCAGCGGTGACGATCCAGTTGCGGCAGGTGGAGGAGGAGTTCCAACTGGCCTTGTTCGACCGGACATCGGACGGCATGCGTCCCACTGCCGCAGGTCTGGCCTTCGTGGAGACGGCACAGGCCATCGAGGAGCGGCTTCGTCTGCTCGAAGACAAGATGGATGCGATCAAGGGCGTGCGCGCCGGCAGCTTGCGGCTCGGGGTCGTTTCCACGGCCAAATATTTCGCGCCGCGGCTGATGGCCGCCTTCATGAAGGAACATCCCGATATCGACATGCGCCTTGCCATCGGCAACCGCGCCGAGACGATTGACAATCTGAAGAACCACGACATCGATATCGCGCTGATGGGACGCCCGGCCAAGGAAATCCCGGTGCGTGCTTCGGTCTTCGGCGATCACCCGCTGGTCATCATCGCACCGCCCGACCACCCGCTGGCGTCGGCACGCGACATTTCCAAGGAGCGGATCGCCGAGGAGCATTTCCTCATTCGCGAGCCCGGCTCCGGAACGCGCATCTCACTGGAAATATTCCTGAGCGACGTGCCCGGCCGCATCGACGATCTCGGCGTCGAGATGGACTCTAACGAGACCATCAAGCAGGCGGTGATGGCCGGGCTCGGCATCGCGTTCATCTCTGCCCACACCATCGCTGCCGAAACCGAAGCCGGCCGGCTGGTTATCCTCGACGTTGTCGGCATGCCGATCCGCCGGCAATGGTTTTCGGTGATGCGCAGCGATCACGCGATTTCGCCGGCGATGGCGACCTTCCACGATTTTCTGATGCGCAAGGGCGCGATGTACCTGCCCCTGTTCGGCAAGCTCTATCCGCACGAGGAACCGAACACTGGAGGTCGCGCGAGTTAGGGCGCGGGGTGCAGGCAAAACGCTTGCCCCCAAACTTATTCGATAGCGTGATCGAGGCACCGTGTGGCGAGCCGCGCGGACGCGAGAGCCAACGGCCAGTAGCACGCAGGTTGCGGCTACACGTCGGCTCAGCGCATTGTCGCGTCGGCTCGCAGACGCCTGTTCGTCTCGGTCGAGACCGTCACCTGCTCGCCGGACCTTGAGAACGCGTAGAGCGAGCCCTGGTGACCCGGCATGGAAAAGGCCACGGAGTCGTCGTCGGCGAGACCCATTACGACGCGCAGCGGATCGCCCCCGGTCTTCGGCGCGAAGGTGGCGGTGACCTCCAAGAGGTCGCCGTCGACCGGGACGTAGTAGACCACCATGTCAAGGTGTCCCTCGTGCAGGCTGCCGCCCTCGATCGGGCGTCCGATGGTGGCCTCCTCGGCAAAAGCCGGGGTCGCAAGAAACAGCGCGGCCAGGAGCGATGCGCTCAGGTTTTTGCGGATCATCTCATATCTCCTTTTTTAGATTGCATTCGACCTCTATACGATTTATAGATTACGAATGCAATCCAAAAAGGAAGCTAACGATGCGCGTAAGTCGTACCCAGGCCGCGGAAAACCGCGAAACCGTTATCAATGTGGCAAGCCGCCTTTTTCGGGAGCGCGGTTTTGACGGCATTGGCCTTAAGGATCTGATGAAGGGTGCCGGGCTGACCCAAGGCGCTTTTTACAAGCAGTTCGCGTCAAAGGAGGACCTGGCGGCGCAGGCGTCCAAACGGGCGATGGAGAGCGCCACCCACCGATGGTCGGCCGCGATTACGGCAAAACCCGAGGATCCGCTTGGCGCGGTGATCGCGTTCTACCTCAGCATGGACCATCGCGAAGAAAGGATGGACGGCTGCCCGATCGTGGCGCTCGGTTCGGATGCCGCCAGACAGGGCGTGGACGTGAGAGCGTCGTTCGAAGCCGGGATCAGGGAATATCTTGAGATGTTTGGTAGTTGGGTTGGCGAGGCCGACGGCGAGCGGCCCGGCGACAAGGCCATGGCCATTCTCTCGACAATGGTCGGTGCGGTGCTCCTTTCGCGCGTCGTCAACGACCCCGACCTCGCGCAGGCATTTCTGGATGCGGCGACAGAACAGGTTCGCGAAGCAGCCGGTGCTTGAACGGCGTGCGCAGCGCTGGCGGCGCACCCAAATTGATAGGAAAATAGATGCGACGGATTGTTGTCACAGGCATGGGAGCGGTCACGCCCCTTGCTGCCGATGTCGAAGCGTCCTGGTCGCGCCTCCTGGCCGGTCGCTCGGGTATCCGCAGGCTTCCGGACGATGTGGTGGGAGACCTCCCGGCGAAGATCGGAGGGGTGGTTCCCTCCCTGGAAGAAGACCCCGAAGCCGGCTTTGATCCGAATACCGTCCTGGCTGCGAAGGACCAGCGCAAGGTAGACCGGTTCATCATCTTCGGGCTCGCGGCTGCCGAAGAGGCACTCGCCCAAGCAAGATGGACGCCCGTCTTGGAAGCGGATCGCTTGCGCACGGCCATTATCATCGCGTCCGGCATCGGCGGGTTCCCTGCCATAACCGAGGCGGTGCGCACGGTGGACCTGCGCGGCGTCCGCCGCCTCTCGCCGTTTACGGTGCCGTCCTTCCTGGTAAACCTCGCGGCGGGCCACATCTCGATCCGCCATGGCTTCAAAGGCCCGCTCGGTGCACCGGTGACGGCGTGCGCGGCCGGCATCCAGGCGATCGGCGATGCGGCTCGTCTCATCCGGGCAAACGAGGCCGATATCGCCGTGTGCGGTGGAACGGAAGCATGCATGAATATCGTCAGTCTCGGTGGGTTTGCTGCCGCACGCTCTCTTTCAACCGGCTTCAATTGGGCGCCGGCTCAAGCCTCCAGACCGTTCGACAAGTCGCGGGACGGCTTCGTCATGGGCGAAGGAGCCGGCATGCTGGTCATCGAGGAATTGAGCCACGCGCTGGCGCGCGGCGCAAGACCGCTGGCCGAGCTTGTCGGCTACGGCACGACGGCGGATGCTCATCACGTCACCTCCGGTCCCGAGGACGGCGACGGTGCGCGCCGGGCCATGGAGATCGCAATCGCCCAAGCAGGGATTTCGCCCCGCGAGGTTCGTCATCTCAATGCCCATGCGACCTCCACGCCGGTGGGCGACCTGGGTGAGATCGAAGCGATCAAGAGGGTGTTCGGGCGCGATTTCGCGATAGCTGTCAGTGCTACGAAATCGGCGACCGGACACCTGCTCGGAGCCGCTGGCGGGCTCGGAGCTATCTTCGCAATCCTGGCGCTCAGGGATCAGATGGCACCGCCGAGCCTCAATCTGAGCGCTCCCGATCCGGCCGGCGACGGGATCGACTTCGTCGCAAACCAGGCCCGGCCGATGGCGATGGACTACGCAATCTCCAATGGCTTCGGCTTCGGAGGCGTTAATGCCAGCGCGCTGTTCCGGCGCTGGACGGATGATCTGGCCGGCGCGAGCACCGGAGGCGCTCATGATTGACGCCTTTCGCTCCGACCTTTCGCGCTTCTCCCCCGCAATGCAAACACGAAGAGAGATGTGATCTTCATGAACAGGACCAATCTAGGCGTCGCCCTGGTGACCGGGACATCCAGCGGCATCGGGCACACAACGGCCAAAGCCCTGCAGAACGCGGGCTTTCGCGTGTTCGGAACCAGCCGTCGCGCGGTCGTCGACCGATCCGATGGCGTTACCATGCTGGCCTGTGACGTGACCGATGACACGTCCGTGGCGAAACTTGTCCAGGACGTGCTGGCCGAGACCGGGCGCATCGACCTGCTTGTCAATAATGCCGGTGTTGGCCTGCTTGGTGGCGCGGAGGAGTCCTCGGTGGCCCAAGCCAAGTCGCTGTTTGACGTGAACGTCTTTGGCGTTATGCGAGTAACCAAAGCGGTGTTGCCGACAATGCGCCGCCAAGGCAAGGGCAGAATCGTCAATTTGAGCTCGGTGCAGGGGTTCATTCCAGCTCCCTATTTCGCGCTTTATTCGTCGACCAAGCATGCCGTTGAGGGCTACTCCGAATCGCTCGACCACGAACTGCGTCCTTTCGGAATTCGCGTCGTGTTGGTGGAGCCCGCGTATACCCGCACCTCATTTGAAGAAAATCTCGCCAGGCCGGATCAGTTGCTCGATATCTACGACTCTGCGCGCGCCGGCATGAATGCAGCTGTGCGCAAAGCGATGGAAAAAGGCGATGCGCCGGAAGTGGTGGCCAGGACCGTTTTGGCGGCTGCGACCGATCCCGCTCCGAAGGGGCGCTATGCGGCTGGAAAAATGGCGCGCCAGGTCAGTTTCCTGCGCCGTTTCGTCCCCGCATCCGCATTCGACAAAAGCCTGCGAAAGCAACTCGGGCTCCCGGTTTGATGAAATCGACGAACAATCGGAATCATCGACGCTGGAAACATCGGCACCGCATTGGCGCGGCGCAACCTGACGCGATTGCTCTGGAGAACGCCCTGCGGTCGTTGGCGTTAGATTAGCGGTATGTTATGTTGCGGCGCGAAAGAGCGGGGGCCACCTCCCTTCACACCCGTAAGCGATCTGTATGTGCGACCCCTGCAGACTGGTGGGTAACACGGAAACCTCCCGGCATGGGTTCGGGATTCGATGGGGACAAGGGGCAATGCTTTACACGCTCGTTATGATGGTCTGCCTGACGGCTGTGCCGCAGACCTGTGAACAACGCGAACAGATGGTGGACGGCCTGGCGATGAATCCCGGGACCGCCTTCATGCAGGCGCAGCCGCTGGTCGCTCAGTGGATCGAGACGCATCCCGGTTATTTCGTGCAGCGCTGGCGCGTGCTACCCGGCCGGGGTTCGTGATATCCGCCGCGACGATCGAATGAGCTTCTATTTCTTCGCGCCGAGCGTTTCCGAGACGACCTTGGACAATTGATAAAGCCGCTGCTCGATTATCGTCGGCACTTCACAGACGTAAGTCAGTGATTGGACGCGTTCATTGAAAATTCGCGTTGCGAATTTCAGCTGTTCGGTTCGCCGATCGATCTCTTCGGGATCTGCATCCGGCTTTGCCCGCAACGCATCGACATCGGACCCTTCCTTGCGCAACGCGGCGGCCATTTCGAGCTGCTTGTGGGCGTAGCGGGAAATGCCCGAAATCACCTGCGAGCGCTCGGCGTCCAGGTGATCGAACATGCCTTGCACCAGCATCGCCATTTTGGGTGCAAGCTGTTCTGCCGGCAAGGAAGCCGCGAAATCCCTGATCTTCTTTTGAGCTTCCGCAATCGGCATCCGGCGAGCTGCCACTTCCTCGATCAGGGCGGAGATGGTGGGGTCCTTCGACCAGTCCTTCGCCGCTGAAGGAAGGTCCGGTCCGTTCCAGATCTGGCCGAGCGACAGTTGCGGCACCTTGCGCTGCATGCAGGGCCAGTCTGGATCGGGGTTGGCTGCCATGGCGTTGATGCCCGGCGCGAGCATGGCAACCAGAGCCAGGCCGCGAACAAGGCTCATTCGTGCCATCAGGTATTTCCTCCCGTGTCCTGTTTGCGGGTCATCAGGCCGCGCGAAGGGTCGTAGGCGATGATGGCGGCGGCAAGGAACAGCAGCGTGCAGCTGGCAACGACGGCTAGCGACAGCCACTCAACCTGGCCGTAGAAGGCGAAGCGGATCAGTTCGACGGCGTAAGTAAAAGGATTGGCGAGGCAGATCTTGTAGAGCAGGGGGCTAGCCTCCTGGATACGCCACAAGGGATAGAGTGCCGGAGAAGCGAAATAGCCGGGAAAGATGACGAAGTTCATGATGCCAGCGAAGTTTTCGAGCTGCTTGATCATCGAGGACAAAAGCATGCCGAGCGCGCACAGCATCATGCCTGACAGGAACAGCGCAGGCAGTACGGTGAGATAGCAAAGCGGCGGCGCCTTGACGCCCCAGAACCAGGCAACGATAAGGAACGCGTAAACCTGCGCGATCGACACGGCGACACCGGCGAGCATCTTCGAGATCAGTAAAAACCAACGCGGGAAGGGGCTGACCAGCAGGGTGCGCATGTTGCCCATTTCGCGGTCATAGACCATCGACAGCGAAGACTGCATGCCCGAAAACAGCAGAATCATGCTGCACAGGCCCGGCGTGATGTAGACCTCGTAGAGCACGTAGGTCTTGTAGGGCGGGATGATCGATACGCCGAGCACCTGCCGGAATCCGGCGGCAAAGATGAACAGCCAGACGAGCGGCCGAACCAGCGAGGATATGAAGCGCTCGCGCTGATGCAGGAAGCGCAGGCACTCCCGCACGACGATCCCTTTGAGGCAAATGAGGTAGTGACGGAGCCCAAATTGTTCGAAACTCACCGGCGTGAGGGTCGCGACTTTTGCGGGCATTGCGGGAGCGCTCACGGCGACATCTCCGCGATGCCGCTTGTTTCGATGCGGTTGAGCTTGGAAAAGGCGTCGCGGATCGAACTGGCACCGCTCGTCGCAACGACGTCGGCCACCTTACCCTTGGCCACCAGGTCGCCCTGCCGCAGCACGACGACATGGTCGCCGTCGTCGACCTCATCGATCAGATGCGTCGCCCACAGCACGCCGATGCCCTCGGTTTCGACGAGGTTGCGGATGGTGGCCAGAATGCCCGCACGCGACTGGATGTCGAGACCGACCGTCGCCTCGTCGAGCAGCAGCAGCGAAGGGCGGTGGAGCAGCGCCCGCGCGATCTCGATGCGCCGCATTTGGCCGCCGGAAAGACTGCGTGCCTTGTCATGCTGACGGCCCTGCATGTTGACTGTATCCAGCAGCGCGGCAATGCGCTGCCGGGCATGGTGTCCGCCGATGCCATGCAATGAGGCGTGGTAGGAGAGGTTCTGGTGGACGCTGAGGTCGAGGTCGAGCGTGCGTGCCTGGAACACGATGCCGACACGCTTGAGCGCTTCGCCCGAAGCGCGGCCGACGTCATGGCCGAAGATGCGGATCGATCCGCGGCGGGTGCCGTAAAGATGGCTGATCAGTGAAAACAAAGTTGTCTTGCCGGCGCCGTTGAGGCCGAGCAGAACGGTGAAAGTTCCCGGCGCGATCGAGAATGAGACATCGTTGAGCGCCCGCTTCGCACCATAGGAATGGCTGACGCCGGCAACGTCGAGCGCCGCCACCTCGTCTCCAGCTCCGCTTGTCCTCACATGCTGCATGCCGCTGGCTCCTTGGGGGCGCGCTGGTTATCTCGTGCACTTGCAACATCCCCGCGGCAAAGATTTGTCATGTCGGCCTCCCTGATAATCCCTGCGGTCTAGTGGGGCGATATGGCCACGCCCCAAGGCTGCTGGCCCACCGTGACCGATTGAACCGGCTCGTCCGTCGCCGTGTCAATGAACGTGATGTCGTTGGAATTGCCGTTGGTGGTGATCAGCGTCTTCTGATCGGGGGTGAAGTCGAGATGCCAGACGCGTTGGCCGACCAGGATGTATTTTTCCACCTCGTAGGTTTCGGTATTGATGACGGCGACGTGGTTCGCCGGGCCGAGCGCGACATAGGCTTTCTTGCCGTCGGCGCTGATCGCGATGCCGACCGGCTGGATAGTTTCGGGCCGCAGTCCCGCAATCGCGAACTGGATCTTCTTCACCACCTCGCGCTTGAAACTGTCGATGACGCTGACGGTGCCGCCGATTTCGGCGCTGACCCAGATCTGTGATCCGTCGGGCTTGAATTGCGCAAATCGTGGACGCGTGTCGACTAGGACATTGTCGGTCACCTCATGGCTGTCGGTGTCGATGAAATGCGCCATGCTGGTGGTTTCGGAGGTGTTGACCATGGTTTTGCCATCGGGGCTGACGGCCATGCCTTCAGGCTCCACCCCAACGGGAATCTCGGTCGTGACTTGCTTGCTCTCGATGTTGATCGCGGTGACGAGATTGTCGTCCTCGTTGGCGACGTAGAGCGTCTTGCCGTCGGGCGAAAGCACGAACAGTTCGGGATCTGGGCCCGATGGCAGCGTGCCCACGATCTGCAGCGTCGCGGTATCGATGATTTCGATCGTATCGTCATCGCTGGCGCACAAATAGATGAACTTGCCGTCATGCGAGATGGTGATACCGCGCGGCCTTTGGCCGACTTCGACGGTCTTCACCACTTGCATCGTCGCCGTGTCGACGACCGTTATCGTATTGTCTTTCTCGTTGGAGACATAAACGGTGTAAGCCCACGCCGGATTGGCCATGACGCCGGTTGCGAGAATGGCGAGTGCGCAAGCTCGTCTCTGCACGAAGATTCCTCCCGATTGGTTCTACTTAAGGACGCATTTCGTTTCCGGCTGATCGACGCCGAGTGTATCGAGCTCGGAGATTTGGTGGAGATAACCCTCCTGTGGCGATGTCGAGACGACGGATTTGGTGTCGCCGAGCAGGATTGGCTGGCGAAGCTGATGGTTCCACTTGCGGAAGGTCAGCTTCTGTCCCTTGAAGGCGGCGACCGAGAAATCGTCCGAGCGGATGTAGTCGCCGATCTTCTTCGGATCGTCGCCATTGGTCCGCGTGCTGGCTTCGCCCACCACCCGCACCGCCGTCCAGGCCGACATGTCCTTGGACAGCATTCGCCGACCGGTCGTCCTCAGGAAACGGCTCTGCATCTGGATGCCGCCCCATTGCTCGCTCGCGGGATGCCAGGAGGACGCGACAAGGCCCGCCGTGCCGGCGACCAGCCGCGGTGTCCAGGTGCGGTAGGGCACATAAGTTCCGAACACCTCGCTCTCATCGGCGACAAGCACCACGTCATGCTCCGGCAGATCCTGCGTGAACACGGAAATCTGCTGCTGTATCTGCGTGGCGCCGGTGTCGGTGCGGCGCGCCGTGCCGGTGTCTTTGAACTCCTTCTCGGCGACGATCTGACCGCCGAAGCGGGCCGCCGCGCGGCGCAGCGCGTCCGCGTAGAGATGATCCTGCTCATGCGAACCGTAGAGCAGCACCCAATTCGGCCATTTCTTTACCACGAGATACTGCGCCAGCGCGTCAGCCAGCATGCTTCGCGTCGGCGCGATATGGAAAATATTTATGCGGCAGTCTTCCTCGCGCAGGCTGTCGTCGGTAGCACCGACATTGAAGACCAGAACGCGCTTGTCGCGGGCGATGTCTGCGATCGACAGCAATTGCATGGCCGAGAGGTCCGCGACAACATAGCGGTCACCTTTGGCAATCAGATCGTTGAAGGCTTGGACCGCGTCGGCGTCCGGCTTGATCTCGGTTATGTCGAGGCTGAATTTCTGGCTGAGGAACTTTCCTGTCGTATTGTTGTCGCCGATCGCCACATTGGCGCCGGCGACACCTTCGTCGCGTGGCGGCAGGTCCAGCAGGGAAAGCGCCAGTTGCGGCGCGTAGGCCCGCAAATAACCTATTCTGATTTCGGTTATTTTTCTTTCCGGCCTGTCGGTTGCGATCGGTTGCTTGCCCGTCACTTCCTGGGCCATCACGTCCGCAACGTCGGCGGTCTGGAAAAAAAAACACAAAAAGGCCGCGAGAGTGCCTGGCACCGCGCTCGTCATCGATAAAACTGCCTGTTCTTGCACTAAAGTCCGATTGTTCCCGGACCAGCGCGAATTCAAGGTGCCCACAATGAGCTTAGCGGACCCCACAAGATTTATCAAAGCCCTGCAAGTGGACTTGCGTGTCTGCTTTAGTCCTATGCCTTTTCGTGGGAATACGGCGATGAATGAGCGTGTTGCGGTCTTGGACTCCGAGATCATCCGCAGCAATGCCGGAATGTGAAACTCTATGGGTTGTCTTGGGAGGATTGCCTGATGAAAACGCGCGCCGCTGTTGCCGTCGCCGCCGGAAAGCCGCTGGAGATCATGGAGGTCGACCTCGAGGGTCCTCGCGATGGC